>NZ_RZOS01000490.1:0-3883 GCF_004022605.1 Mesorhizobium sp. M4B.F.Ca.ET.089.01.1.1 | reverse complement strand
GCGGGCCGGTGGAACGATTAGCCACCTTCTCCCCGTCACTATACGGGGAGAAGGTGCCGGCAGGCGGATGAGGGGCGGCGCCGACAGACGATATTTATCGCAGCTCAGGTTACGAGCATGCCGTTCAAACAAAAAGGCGGGAGCTTGTCCCGCCTTTTTTGTTACTCGCTAACAAGCCGCTTACTGCAAACGGCCGCTGGCATGGGCCAGCATGGTGTAGACCTTGCCGGTGTCCGAAGTCAGGTAGGTTTGGCCCATGATGTTGTCGCGGTCGTTGCGCGACACATCCTTGAGCAGCTTCTCGAAATCGTCGCAGTAGCGGTCGACGGCGGCGCGGAACTCGGCCTCGGTCTGGTACTTGCGGCGGATCTCGTCGAAGGTCTGCTGGCCTTTCAGCGTGTAGAGGCGCCGCGTGAACACGTCACGCTCGCCGCGCCGGTAGCGGTTCCACAGCTCGATCGAGGCGTCGTGGTCGATGGCGCGGGCGATATCGACCGACAGCGAGTTGAGCGATTCCACGACATGCAGCGGCGAGCGCTGCGCCGGAGCCGGGCGCGGCCCTTCCGCCGGAGCGGCCGGCCGGAGCTCTTCCTCGCGCGATGCGCCGGTCAGGAGATCGCGCACCCAGCCGCCTTGCGCCGTGCGGCCATTGGGATCGCGGCGCGGGCCCGTCTCGGCAGCGCGATCGAGGTCGAGCGTGCCGCGCAAGGTCGTCTCGGCCAGCGGCGCCTGAGGTGCCCGGCGCTCGGGTTGCGGCTGTGGCTGCTGTGACTGCTGCGGTGCCGGCGGGCGACGCAGCGGCTCGGCAGGACGGGCCGGCGCCTGCGGTGCGGGGCGTAGACCGCGCGGCTCGCCGGATTCGCTGCTGCCGCTGCGGCCGGATTTCGCAACGATGTCAGACAGCTCCTTGAGCGCGTTGATCTGCTCGGAGACGGCGCGGCGGATGGCCGAGGTCGACTCCTTGGCCTCTTCCGGCATCTCGATGACGCCCTTCTTGAGCTCGGCGCGCGTCAGGTCGAGCTCGCTCTTGATCGAACCGGCAGTGCGTCGCATCTCCTCGGTGGCGTCGGCAAAGCGGCGCGTCGCCGAATCGACGACCTCGGCGATGGCGGTGCGGATCTTCTCCGCCGATTCCATGGTCCGCCCCTCGGCGTTCTGCATCGTCTGGCCAACCAGGTTTTCGAACGAACGCATCACCTTTTCGAGGTCTTCCGACTTCTTGACCAGGCCGACGGCGAGGTCTTCCAGCGACGACTGCCGCTCCAGCGTGTGCTCGAGGTTGCTCTGCGCCGAGCTGAGCAGAGCCGAGGCGCTGGAGAGCAGGCGGCTGTGCTCGTCGAACTTGGTGGCGATCGAGGCGACCTCGCGCAGCGTGGCCGACGACAGGTCGGTGAGCCTGGTCGTGTTCGAATCGACCAGTCGCGCCGAGCTGGCGAAGGTCTGCGCGGCCTTTTCCGTCGTTGTCGCGAAGCTCTGCGTGCTGCCGGACAGGCGTTCCTCGACATGACCGAGATTGGCCGCCGCCTGGTCGATCAGCTGACCGAGCTGGGCGCTGGAGGTGCTCATGCGGCCGATGAGATCGGCAACGCTTTCGGCGAGCGTCGAGCGCGCGCCGTCCACCGCCGACAAGGTCTCGGCGGTGCGGCTGGCGAGCGCGTTGACGAGCGCGGCGTTTTCGCTGCGCAGCTTCTCGGTCGCCCGCTCGGTGACCTCTTCCATGCTCCGCTGAAGCTCCGAGCCGCCCTGGGCGAAACGCTCGACCAGAGGCTTGGCGGTTTCGTCGAGGATCTTCGACATCTCGGCCGAGCGCGCTGCAAGCATCGTGTTGAGTTCGCGGGTGTTGGCGCCGATGGTCTTGGCCGCGTCGTTGGTGCTCTGACCGATATGCTGGCCGACCGCGGTGAAGGTCTCGGCGATGACGTTGGCGCGCGAAATCAGTTGCGCCTCCGCGCCCGAGACCTGCTCATTGAGCTTCTGGCCGATCGTTTCCGTGGTGGAGGCGAGGCGGTTCTCGACGCCGGCGATCTGCTCCTCGATCCGGGCCGCTGCTGCCGCCGCATTCGACGCCAGGCGCTCGTCGGCGCCGGCCAGAGCCTGCTCGATCTCGCGGGCGTGGACGGCCAAATCCTGGCCGGTCTGGCGCGCGCGGTCGGCGACCCGCTGCTCGGTGCTGGCGAAGGCCCCGACGATGGTCTCGGCATGGCCGCCGATGGTCGTGGTGCTGTCGGCGATGCGGGCGACCAGGCGCTGGTCCGCATCGTCGAAGATGCGAGCGATCTCGGACGCGCGTGACGAAAGAGCTTCCGACCCCTCGGCGATGCGCGAGATCAGATGCTGGTCGGCAGCATCGAAGATGCGGCCGAGGTCCGAGGCGCGGGCGGCCAGCGCTTCGGCCGATTCGCCGATGCGCATGCTCAGCCGCTCGTCGGCGCCTTCGAAATTGCGCAGGATGTCGCCGGCGCGCGCCGCCAGCGACTGCGCCGTTTCGACCGCGCGGGCAACCAGCTTCTGGTCCGCAGCGTCGAAGGTACCGGCGATCTCGCTGGCGCGGGCGGCCAGCTGCTCGGCGGTGTCCTCGGCGCGTGCGATCAGCGCATTCGACGTGTCCTCGGCGCGCGCATGCAGGCGGCGGTCGGCGTCCTCGAAGGCGCGGGCGATGTCTTCTGCCCTGGCGAGCAGCGCGGCCGAGGTCTGTTCGGCGCGGTCGGCGATCTTGCGGTCGGCGTCGCTGAAGGCAAGGCCAGCCTGCTCGTGCAGGGCGCTGGTGACCTCCATGACCTTCTCGCGCAAGGCGCCGGCGACGAAGACCGCGCTCTTCTCCAGCACGTTGCGGATGTTGTCGACGCCGGTCGACAGCGCCCGTTCCATGGTTCCGGCGCGCTCCTCGATGATGCCGGTCTGCCGGTTGAAGGCCTGCTCGATCTTCTCGACGTCGGCGGCGATCGTTGCCGAAATGTCGCTGCTCCTGGCGGCCAGTTGGTCGATATGGCCGGACAGGGAGCGGTCGACATCCTTGCGGGTGTCGACGAGCTTCGCCAGATCGTCTTCCAGCGCGCGGCTCAGCATGTCGCGGCCTTCGGCCAGCTTGCCGACATGGCCGGCGATAATGTCGTCGACCTCGCTGCGGCTGGCGACGAGCTTCTGCAGGTCCGCTTCCAGAGCGCGCCTGAGGATATCGCGGCCCTCGGCGAGTTTCTCGACCTGGCCGGCGACCAGCCCGTCGATGCTGGAACGGCTTTCGGCCAGCTTGGCGAGGTCGTCCTCAAGTGCCTTCGAAAGCGCCGAGCGATCCTGGGCAAGCCTGTCGCTATGGCCCTGGAGGAGGCTGTTGACGTTCTCCAGATCGCCTTCCAGCACCCGCGCGAACTCGGCGCGGTTGTCGGTCAGCTTCTGCGACTGGTCGGCAATGGCGTTCCTGATCGTGCTGAGATCGGCATCCAGCGCGCGCTTGAGGATGTCGCGGCCCTCGGCGAGCTTCTCGACCTGGCCGGCGACCAGCCCGTCGATGCTGGAGCGGCTCTCCGCCAGCTTGGCGAGATCGTCCTCCAGCGCCTTGGCCAGCGTCGAGCGGTCCTGGACCAGCCTGTTCTGGTGATCGGCCATGATGCCGTTCACATTCTGCAGATCGTCCTGGAGGGCTTGCGACAGCGTCGAGCGATCCTGGACGAGCCGGTTCGTGTGGTCGGAGATCAGGCGGTTCACATTCTGAAGATCGGCCTCCAGCGCCTTCGAAAGCTGGCTGCGCTCTTCCGCCACCCGCTCGGAATGGCCGGCGATGGCGCCCTTGATCGTGTTGATATCGGCTTCGAGCGCGCGCTTGAGGATGTCGCGGCCCTCGGCGAGCTTTTCGACCTGGCCGGCGACCAGACCGTCGATGCTGGCG
>NZ_RZOS01000048.1:0-22655 GCF_004022605.1 Mesorhizobium sp. M4B.F.Ca.ET.089.01.1.1 | reverse complement strand
GCCCGGCCGAGACGCGGACAATGCGGTCGGGCAGGCTTCCTTCGCGCCAGCGGGTCAGCGACTGCATTGCCGCCTCGACGTCCTCGGCGCGCCGCAGCAATTCTTCGCCGACCGGATTGCCGCCTTGATGCAAGCGCACCAGCCGCTGTTTCGCGGCGAGACGCCGATGCAATGAGCCTCCAGAGGCCGATCTCGAGACCGTTCTCCCGTGCAAAACGTTGACGGGTGGCAGGCGGCAGTTCACCTTCGCTTGCCTGCCATCCACCTGATTTCTGGAATCCATCGAAGTCCATGCAATACGATACAACCCAGGCGACAAGGCAGGTTCAAAGGAACGATCAGAGCCATCCCGTCAGTGCGGACCTGATCGCTGTCGTCATTGCCGTGACGAATGGCGAGCCGCGCGTCCTGACCATCGAGCAGGCGCAAGCTTTGCCGTCCGGCCCTTTCGAGCTCGACCACCGCTCCTTGCAATCGGGCTTGCGGGCGTGGGTGGAGCGGCAGACCGGTCACCTGCTAGGCTATATTGAGCAGCTCTACACGTTTGCCGATCGCGACAGGACAGGCGATGCGCGCGTGCAGATATCGATCAGCTATCTCGGCCTGACACGGGAAGAGCAGGCCGAAAGGTCGCCCACGCATGGTTGGCGGGGCTGGTACGAGTATTTTCCGTGGGAGGATCACCGCGTGGGGGTGCCGCCCATTCTGGGCGATATTCTCATGCCCCGGCTTTTGGCCTGGGCCG
This sequence comes from Mesorhizobium sp. M4B.F.Ca.ET.089.01.1.1, assembly GCF_004022605.1. NCBI lineage: Bacteria > Pseudomonadati > Pseudomonadota > Alphaproteobacteria > Hyphomicrobiales > Phyllobacteriaceae > Mesorhizobium > Mesorhizobium sp. M4B.F.Ca.ET.089.01.1.1. The sequence continues at coordinate 21,910 of NZ_RZOS01000048.1, read as the reverse complement.
ACGATGCCGAGGATCTCGGCGTGCGCCGCGATCGCCGGCAGCGCATGGAATATGCCTTCGGCCTGGATGATCGCGGCTGGAACGAGGAGCTTGCTCTGCAGCGATACGAACTGCTTTATGAGGCCGCGCTGGTGCCGGAGGCTACACGCGGCCGGGACAATGGCAGTTCGCCGGCCATTCCGGGCCGACCAATGACTGCCGACCACCGCCGCATTCTGGCGACCGGGATCGCCAGGCTTCGAACCAAGATTAAATACCGTCCCGTCGTGTTCGAGCTGATGCCGCCGGCTTTCACGCTCTTGCAATTACAGCGCACCGTCGAAGCGCTCGCCGGTCGGCTCGTGCACAAACAGAATTTCCGGCGCCTTATCGAACAGCAGGACCTGGTCGAGGAGACCGGGGAGACGATGTCGGACACCGGCGGGAGACCGGCCAAGCGCTTCCGCTTCCGCCAGACGGTTCTGGCGGAACGAACTGTCGCAGGGACAAAATTGCCACTTTCACGCGCTTGACATTCCTTATGCTCAAGTTAAGCATATACCCTAGTTATACTCAACGCGAGCATAATGAGGGTAAGGCATGTTCAACGCCTCCACGCGCACCGCCGCGCTGTACGACCGCGTGCGGCGGGTTATCCCGCCGATCGAATGGCCCGCCTTCGCCGGCGACATCGACGCCATTCTCGACCTGAAGCGGCAACGAAACGCTGTCATCCTGGCGCACAACTATCAGACGCCGGAGATCTTCCATTGCGTCGCCGATATCGTCGGCGACAGCCTGGCGCTTGCCCGCAAGGCTATATCGGCCGAAGCGGACGTGATTGTGCTGGCCGGCGTGCATTTCATGGCCGAGACGGCGAAGCTGCTCAACCCTGAGAAGACCGTGCTCATCCCCGACCTGCGCGCCGGCTGTTCGCTGGCGGACTCCATTACCGCCGAAGATATCCGCCTGCTCAGGCAACGCTATCCGGGCGTGCCGGTCGTCACCTATGTCAACACGTCGGCCGAGGTGAAAGCCGAGTCCGACATCTGCTGCACGTCAGGCAATGCGAAGGCGGTCGTCGAGTCGCTTGGCGTCCCTCGGGTGATCATGCTGCCGGACGAATATCTGGCCCAGAACATCGCCGCGCAGACCGACGTTGAGATCATCGCCTGGAAAGGACATTGCGAGGTGCATGAGCGCTTCACGCCCGCCGATATTCGCGAGTTGCGCGAAAGCCATCCCGGCGTGACGGTGCTGGCGCATCCCGAATGCCCGCCCGACGTGGTGGCCGAGGCCGATTTTTCCGGCTCGACCGCAGCCATGTCAGGCTATGTCGAAAGGCAAAAGCCGCCCCGCGTCGTGCTGATGACGGAATGCTCGATGAGCGACAATGTCGCGCTTCAGCATCCCGAGGTCGAATTCATCCGGCCCTGCAATCTCTGCCCGCACATGAAGCGGATAACGCTGGCCAATATTCGCACGGCACTCGAAGAGAACCGCCATGTCGTGAGCATCGAGCCCGGCATCGCCGGCCGCGCGCGCCTGGCCGTCGAGCGGATGCTGGCCGTATGAGCGTGCAAAATCTCGACGGCCGCCCCGTCATCATCGGCGGCGGCATTGCCGGACTGATGACCGCGCTGCATCTGGCGCCGCAGCCGGTGCTTCTTCTGTCCAGGGCACCGCTGGGGGCTGACGCTTCGAGCGCCTGGGCCCAAGGTGGGCTGGCCGCCAGCCTCGGCGACGACGACGATCCGGCACTGCATCTGGCCGACACCCTCGCCGCCGGCGATGGGCTTTGCGACAGGTTGATGGCCGGCCGTATCCTCAATGCCGCGCCCGGCGCCATCGATCGGCTTGCGGGCTTCGGGGTCCGCTTCGACCGGGCACCAGACGGAACATTCCGCCTCGGACTGGAGGCAGCGCACGGCCGGCGGCGAATCGTCCATGCCGGTGGTGACGGCAGCGGACGAGAGGTCATGCGTGCCCTGGTCGCGGCCGTCCGCTCGACGCCGACCATAGAGGTCGTCGAGGGGTTCGAAGCGCGCCGGTTGGCCGTGGAGAACGGCAGCATCGCGGGCGTGCTGGCGACCTGCTCGACTGGTCCGGTGTTCTTCGCCACGGGACGGGTCGTCCTCGCAACGGGCGGCATCGGTGGCCTGTTTCTCGACAGCACCAATCCATTGGGCAGTTGCGGACAAGGCCTGGCGCTCGCAGCGCGTGCCGGCGCTACCCTTGCCGACCTTGAATTCGTCCAGTTCCACCCGACCGCGCTCGACGGGTCCGGCCGTCCCATGACGCTGATCAGCGAGGCTGTTCGCGGCGAAGGCGCAACCATCGTCGATGGAAGCGGCCGGCGTCTTCTCCAAGGCGTGCAAGGGGCGGAACTTGCGCCGCGCGACGTGCTGGCGCGTGCCGTCTGGAACCATCTTGCGAACGGCCACCGCGTCTTTCTCGATGTGCGGGAAAGGCCCGGCCCGGCGTTCGCGCGGCAGTTCCCGACCATCGCGTCAGCCTGCGGCAAGGCCGGCATCGATCCGGCGCGCGATCTCATTCCCATCCGCCCAGCCCAGCACTACCACATGGGTGGTGTCGCCGTGGATGGCTCCGGTCGCACGTCCGTATTGGGACTTTGGGCCTGCGGCGAAGTCGCCGCGACCGGGTTGCACGGCGCGAACAGGCTTGCCAGCAATTCGCTGACCGAGGCGGTGGTCTGCGCGCGCTGGGTCGCCGAAAGCATCGCGGGAACCGCTGCCCTCCGGACAAGGCAAGCGAATGCAAGCGACTGCCCGCCGTCCGATCCCGAGGCGGTGCGTCCCCTCTTGTCGCGTGCGCTCGGCGTCGTGCGGGACGGTGAAGGCCTGAAAGCAGCCGCACGGTCCTTGTTGCCGCTCGCCGAGCACGAGGGCGCGGACCCGGCGGCCGTCGGGTTGATGATCGCGATTGCCGCGTTGCTGCGCCGGGAAAGCCGCGGCGCTCACTATCGGACAGACTTTCCCCATCACGCGACTGATGGCCGGCGCTCCGAAATTACGCTCGAAGCAGCACTTGCGGCAGCGCGGGAACTTGCACACTCGCCAGCGCTGGAAACCGTAACCTGATGACCCTCTCGCCACTTCCCGCAATCATGCTCGAGCCGATGGTGCGGGCGGCTCTTCTCGAAGACCTCGGCAGAGCCGGCGACGTGACCACGGACGCCATCGTACCACGAGATCGCCATACGACGACCGTGCTTGCGGCTCGCCAGCAAGGCATCATCGCCGGCCTCGATCTGGCGATGCTCGCCTTCAAGCTGATCGATCCGAATGTCGAGATGACGGTGGAGCGCGCGGACGGCAGCGACGTAGCGCAGGGGGAGACCATCGCGTCGGTGAGCGGCCCGGCCCGTGCCATTCTCACGGCGGAACGCACGGCGCTCAATTTCCTGTGCCATCTCAGCGGCATAGCCACGGCGACCGCAGCGATCGTCAGTGCGATCCGCGGGCACAAGGCGAAGATCGTCTGCACCCGCAAGACGACACCGGGCTTGCGGGCAATCGAAAAATACGCCGTGCGCGCCGGCGGCGGCGCCAATCACCGCTTCGGCCTCGACGACGCCATCCTGATCAAGGACAACCACATCGCCATCGCCGGCGGAATTCGCCCGGCGATGGAGCGGGCGCGAATGAGCGTCGGCCATCTCGTCAAGGTCGAAGTCGAGGTCGATATGCTGGCCCAGTTGGAAGAAGCCTTGGCGCTTGCCCCCGACGCAGTCCTGTTGGACAACATGTCAGTCGATGACTTGCGCAAGGCGGTGGCCATGGTTGATGGCCGGGCGGTCACCGAGGCGTCTGGCAGGATCACCGCCGCGATTGCGCCAGCCGTTGCCGCAACCGGTATCGACCTGATTTCCATCGGCTGGTTGACTCACAGCGCCCCGATCCTCGATATCGGCCTCGATTATCGTGAGCTTTGATCGTCGGACCAGGCCATCTAAAGTCTAGCCGGCTCGCCACAACGCAAGGAACAGGATCGAAATGCACGCAGCGATTTCGGAAAAGACCGCGCCTGAAGTTCAATCCCTCGGCGACCGCCAGGTATGGAGCCTGGAAGAAGCCCAGGCTCTCCACGATGCGCCTTTCAACGACCTCTTGTTTCAGGCGCAGACCGTTCACCGCCAGAACTTCGATCCCAACAAGGTCCAGCTCAGCCGGCTTCTCAGCATCAAGACGGGCGGCTGTCCGGAGGATTGCGGCTATTGCAGCCAGTCGGCGCACCATGAAAGCGGGCTGAAGGCGTCGAAGCTGATGGAGGTCAGGCGCGTCATCGCCGAGGCGACCAAGGCGCGCGACGCCGGCGCCACCCGCTATTGCATGGGCGCCGCCTGGCGAAATCCCAAGGGGCGCGACATGGATGCGGTCGTGGCGATGGTCGAAGGCGTCAAGGCGCTGGGCATGGAGACCTGCATGACGCTCGGCATGCTCGACCTCGGCCAGGCGCAGCGGCTGAAGGAGGCTGGCCTCGACTACTACAACCACAACATCGACACCTCCGAGCGCTACTACTCAGAGATCATCTCGACCCGGACATTTGCCGACCGGCTGGATACGCTGGCCAATGTCCGCGACAGCGGCATCAAGGTCTGCTGCGGCGGCATTGTCGGCATGGGCGAAGAGCCGGTGGACCGGATCGACATGCTGGTGACGCTGGCCAACCTGCCGGAACATCCGGAAAGCGTTCCGATCAACATGCTCATCCCGATCGCCGGCACCCCGCTTGCCGATGCCAGGCCGATCGAGCCGATCGAGTTCGTGCGCGTGATCGCGCTGGCGCGCATCATGATGCCGAAATCGCATGTCCGACTTTCCGCCGGGCGCACCGCCATGACCGACGAGATGCAGGCGCTGTGCTTCTTTGCCGGCGCCAATTCGATCTTCGTCGGCGACACGCTGCTGACGGCGGACAATCCTGGCGAGGACAAGGATAGCCTTCTGTTCCGCCGTCTCGGCATCGAGCCGATGGACCTCGAGGCGCAATGAACGAAGCGCCGCTTGCCCGCTATGACGCGACCTTGCGCGGACTGGCGCGCAAGGACCGTCTGCGGACGCTTTCGCCGCGCGCCGGGCTCGATTTCTCGTCCAACGACTATCTCGGGCTCGCCGCCTCCAAAAGACTCGGCGACGCGGTGGCGGCGGCGATCGCGCAGGGCACGCCGGTCGGCGCGACCGGATCTCGGCTGCTGCGCGGCAACGCGCCGGAACACGAGGCACTGGAGGCGGACGCGGCAGCGTTCTTCAGAGCCGACCGCGCGCTGTTCTTCGGCACCGGCTACATTGCCAACTTCGCCCTGCTGACCGCCCTGCCGCAGAAGGGTGACCTTTTGGTCCTCGACGAATTGGCTCATGCCAGCATGCATGAGGGGGCCCGCGCTGGCCGCGCCGAGTTCAAGCTCGCCGTGCACAACGACGTCGATGCCTTCGAGGATGCGATCACGCGCTGGCGCGCCGAAGGCGGCACCGGGCGCGTCTGGATCGTGGTCGAAAGCCTCTACAGCATGGACGGCGACCGCGCGCCGATGGAGGAGCTGGTCGCGCTTGCCGACCGCCACGAGGCCTTCATCGTCGTCGACGAGGCGCATGCCACCGGCGTCTGGGGGCCAGACGGCCGCGGCCTTGCCGCCGCTTTCGAGGGCCGCGACAACATCGTCGCGCTTCACACATGCGGCAAGGCGCTCGGCGCGGCCGGTGCGCTCGTCACCGGGCCGGGATTGCTGTGCGACTATCTCGTCAACCGCTGCCGGCCCTTCATCTACTCCACCGCGCCATCGCCGCTGATGGCCGTGGCAGCGCGCGAGGCGATTGCCATGCTGTCCGACGAGCCCCAACGCCGTGCCCGGTTGCAGGAGCGCGTTGCCTTCGCGGGCCGCCAATTGGCCGAGCGCTGCGGCGTGGCCCCTAGCGGCTCGCAGATCCAGCCCTTCGTCATCGGCGACAACGGGCGCACCATGGCGTTGGCGGCGGCGCTGCGGGCGCGCGGTTTCGACATTCGCGGCATTCGTCCGCCGACCGTCCCCGAGGGCACATCGCGGCTGCGCATTTCGCTGACGCTCAATGTCGACGAGGCCGACATTTCGGCCATGGTCGAGGCGCTCGTCGAGGTGTTGGCCGCGGCATGACCAAGCGCATCGTCATCACCGGAACAGATACCGGGATCGGCAAAACGGTGTTTTCGGCGGCATTGGCCGGCCTGCTCGACGGCTTCTACTGGAAGCCGGTGCAATCGGGGCTTGATGAGGAGACCGACAGCGAGGTCGTTGAACGGCTCGCCGGCCTGCCGCCGGGGCGCGTGCTGCCCGAAGTGTATCGCCTGAAGGAGCCACTGTCGCCGCATCGTTCAGCCGAACTCGACGGCGTCGCGATAGACGCCGCAGAGCTATCGCTTCCGGACTTGCCGGGGCCGCTCGTCATCGAAGGCGCCGGGGGACTTATGGTGCCGCTCAACCGGCGCACCAAATTCATCGACATCTTCGCGCAGTGGCGGGTGCCGGTCATCCTGTGCGCCCGTACCAAGCTCGGCACGATCAACCACACCCTCCTGTCGATCGAGGCGCTCAGGGCCCGTTCCGTCCCGCTCATCGGCATTGCCTTCATCGGCGATGAGGTGGCCGACACGCAGAGAACAATCGTGGAATTCAGCGGCGTGCGCCAGCTTGGCAGGCTGCCGCTGCTCGATCCGCTGACGAGCGGGACGCTGAGGGAAGCGATGGTTGCCGGCTTCGACCTCTCAGCGATCGCGGGGGGCGAATGATGTCGCAGTCTCAAGTCTGGCATCCCTTCACCCAGCACGCGCTCGAGCCGGCTATCCCCGAAATCGTCCGGACGGAAGGGGCCTACCTCTACAAGGCCGACGGCACGCGCATCCTGGATGCCATTTCCTCCTGGTGGGTCGTCACCCACGGCCACCGCCATCCCCGCATCGTCAAGGCCATCGAGACGACCGCGGCGAGCCTCGACCAGATCATCTTCGCCGGCTTCACCCACGAGCCGGCCGAACGGCTGGCCAGGGAACTCGTCGGCCTCGCACCGGCCGGCCTCGACCGGGTGTTCTATTCCGACAGCGGCTCGACCGCCGTCGAGGTCGCGCTGAAGATGGCGCTCGGCTATTTCCGCAACATCGACGCGCCGCGCTCGCGCATCGTCGTCATGGAGCACAGCTATCATGGCGACACCATCGGCACGATGAGCGTCGGCGCCCGCGGCGTGTTCAACGCCGCCTACGAGCCCTTGCTGTTCGAGGTCGACACCATCCCCTTCCCGGCCGCCGGGCGCGAGCAGGAGACGCTCGATCGGTTCGAGGCAGTCTCCCGCGACCGGCGCGCGGCCGCGCTGATCGTCGAACCGCTGGTGCTCGGCGCCGGCGGCATGCTGATGTATCCGGCCTGGGTTGTGGCCGAGCTGAAGAAGATCGCCGAAGCCTCCGGCACATTGCTGATCGCCGACGAGGTGATGACCGGCTGGGGCCGCACCGGGACCATGTTCGCCTGTGAGCAGGCATCGATCTCACCGGACATTCTGTGCACTTCAAAGGGCCTGACGGGCGGCGTTATCCCGCTGGCGGCGACGCTTGCGACCGATGCAATCTTCCAGGCCCATTATTCGCAGGACCGGAGGAAGACATTCTTCCACTCGAGTTCCTACACCGCCAATCCGATCGCCTGCGCGGCGGCGCTCGCCAATGTCGAGATCTGGCGTGACGAACCGGTGGCCGAGCGGGTCGCGGACCTGAGCGCAAAACAGGCTGCCGGGCTTCGGCGTTTTCGCGACAATCCGTTTTTTACCGACATCCGCGCAACGGGGACCATCGCGGCCCTCGACCTGCGCACCGGCTCCGCCGGCTATCTGGCCGAGATCGGGCCGAAGCTGCGCGCGTTCTTCCTCGAACGCGGACTTTTGGTGCGTCCGCTCGGCAATGTCCTCTATCTCCTGCCGCCCTATTGCATCACCGGCGACGAGCTCGACGGCCTCTATGACGCCCTCGAGGAGGCCGGCGAACGCTTTGGCGCAAAGCCATGAACAGGTCGTCGCGCCTTCTCGGCTTCGGCCATCATGCGCCGGAACGCAGGGTCGAGAACCCGGAGATCGAAAAACGTCTCGGGCTCGAGCCCGGCTGGATCGAGCGGCGCACCGGCATACGGTCGCGCTTCTGGGCAACGGAAGAAGACACGCTGTCGGGCCTTGCCGCGCAAGCCGGCGACATGGCGCTGGCGAACGCCGGCATCGACCGTAGCGACATCGGCCTGCTGCTGCTTGCCACCTCGACGCCCGATCACCTGCTGCCGCCCAGCGCGCCGCTGGTCGCGCATCGGCTGGGGCTCGGCCGCGCCGGCGCGATCGACCTGACCGGCGCCTGCGCCGGCTTCATCTATGCGCTGATGTTCGCGGACGGATTTACACGCCTGCACGGCAAAGCGAGCCTCGTCATCGCCGCCAACATCCTCAGCCGCCGCATCAATCCGGCCGAGCGCGCCAGCGCCGTGCTGTTTGCCGACGCCGCCGGCGCCGTGGTGATCGGTCCCGGCGATGAACCGGATCGAGGCATTCTCGGCGCATCGGTTGATTCCGACGGCTCGCGCTACGGGCTGATCCAGATTCCCGCGGGCGGAAGCAACAAGCCCTTCCAGGCCGATCTCGACCTCGCTGAGACCCGGATGACCATCATTGACGGCCGCGAGGTGTTCGCCAAGGCGGTCGAGATGATGACAACCTGCTCGCGGGACGCGCTCGCTGCTGCCCGCATGCGGCCGCAGGACATCGATCGGTTCGTGCCGCATCAGGCCAACGCCCGCATTTTCGACGCGGTGGGGCGAAACCTCGGCATCGCCGATCAAGCGATCGTCAAGACGATCGTCGAATACGGCAACTCTTCCGCAGCAACGATCCCGCTGTCGCTGTCGTTGGCCCATCATGCGGAGCCGTTTCGGTCGGGCGAGAAAATCCTTCTGGCTGCGGCGGGTGCCGGCCTCAGCGGCGGCGCTCTCGTCGTCAGGATCTAGCCGGGCGACCGCATGTGCTTGTCGTTGGCGGATCGAACTCCAGGGTCTGCAGAGGCGCCAGCATCGTTCTTTCTAGAAGGCGATCACCGCCTTTATGAGCCCCGACTTCTGATGCGTCCAACGAGCGATATCGTGCAGGCTGTTCTGAAGGGTCGTGTCGTGCGTTATCAGCTTGGCCGCAGGGATGGCACCATCGCGCATTGCCGCCATGACGTGGTCGAAGTCGACGCGAAGCGCATTGCGGCTGCCGATCAACATCATCTCGCGTTTGTGGAATTCGGGATCCGAGAAAGTGATCTCGTCCTTAATGACGCTTACCATTACCAGGGCGCCGCCATGAGCCACGTAGCCGAACGCGGCTTGTATCGAGACCTTGCTGCCGGTCGCATCGAAGACGAGGTCGAAAAAGTCGCCATCGGTTCGCTCTCTCACCTGCTCGACAGGTGAGCCCGATGCACTGTCGATGACGGGAAACCCGAGTTGGCTTTCGGCGAAGTCGAGCCGTTCCCGGCTGGTGTCCATGAGCGTCACCGCTTGGCCGGCAATACGCGCAAACAATGCCGTACCCAGTCCGATAGGCCCGGCGCCGATGACCAGCGTCTGTGCGCCGGCAGCAAGCCTGGAGCGTCTCACCGCGTGAGCGCCGATCGCCAGGAACTCGACAGCTGCCGCGGCAACGAGCGGCAGTCCTGCGACCGGGTAGAGGTTGTCGGCAGGCACCAGCAATTCCTCACACATGCCGCCATCGCGATGAACGCCCAACACTTCGATCGATACGCAGCAATTCGGCTTGCCGTGACGGCACGCAATGCATTTGCCGCAGACAAGATAGGGATTTACGACGACCCGTTCGCCGACTTCGATGGCGACGCCTTCGCCTACTGCGGTCACGGTGCCAGAGAGTTCATGTCCCATGACACGTGGATAGACCAGGTAGGGATGCTTGCCCTCATAGATGTGGTAGTCGGTGCCACAGATGCCGACATGGCTGATGCTGACCAGCGCCCATCCGGCGCCCGGCGGGCCGGGCGCCGGGCGATCCTCGAAGACCAATTCGCCGGGCTTGCGGCATACGAGCGCTTTCATGCGAATTATCTTCCTGAGATGTTTCAAAAAGAACCCGGCGGCTGAGATCGCCGCCGGGCCAAGGTGTGGAGCCTATTCGAAGTCTTTGACGTTCTGCAGCGTCACCAGTCCTGCACCGGTATCCACATTGGCTTCGACGGGTTCCCCGCGGATCGCCTTGACGACGGTATCGATGCCAAGCTCGCCCATTTTTGCCGGAAATTGCGCCACGCTGGCATCTTCCGCGCCGGACTTGATCGCTTCGATCTCACCACAGCAGGCGTCGAAACCGACCAGGATGATCTTGTCGTTGCCGATCCCCGCATTGCTGATCGACTTGACGGCTCCCGGGATTGGCGGTCCGCATGCCGCGTAGATCGCCTTGAGATCGGGATTGGCGGTCAGGATGTCTTCGGTCACCGACGTGCCAAGTTCGAGCGTGCAGTTGGTTGCGCCCTTGCCGACCACCTCGACCTTGACGTCGCCGAGGCCCTCCATCATGCCGGTGACCCGGTCGTCCAGCGCCGGCACTCCGGGAACGCCTTGCAGGATGCCGATCTTGTCGCCGCTCTTGAGCACGGTCTTCAGGTACTCACCGGCAATCTTGCCGCCGTTCAGGTTGTTGGTCGAAACCAACGCGGTCTGGCCCTTCCAGTCCGGGATTCCGTTGTCGACGAGAACCACCTTGATGCCGGCAGCGACCGCCTTGTCGAGCGTCGGCGCGACGGTCGGATCGACCGGAGTGATCGCCAGCCCCTTGACCCCTTGCGTGATCATGGATTCGATCAGGGCAATCTGGCCCTCGATGTCGGTTGCCGCCTGGCCCTGGCCGGTGACCAACTGGACTTCAGGATGAGCGGCGGCGTATTTCTTGGCCGCGTCCTCCATGGTCGAGTAGAACGGCACCGGGAATTTCGTAATCAGGCCGACCTTGATCTTGTCGGCGGCCGAAGCCGGCATCGCGCACGCAACGGCGATCGCCAGCCCAGCGAACAGTTTTCGGTTCATTGGCATTCCATTCCTCCCTTGGATTGAGGCGTCTTCCGGCGGAAGTCGCTTCAGGCATTTGCGGACCGCAACAGTCCCCAAATCTCGGACGGATCAGGCTCCCACGATCATGGAGACCAGTTCCTGCTTGTTGTCCTTGGTCGGCACCAGTTCGCCGACCTTGCGGCCCTGGCGAAGCACCACGGCGCGATCGGCAAGCTCGACGACATGCTCCATATTGTGGGTGATCAGAATGACGGCGTTGCCCTGGTCGCGCAGCGTCGCGACCAGGTTGAGCACTTGCCGCGATTCACGCAGGCCAAGTGCAGCGGTCGGCTCGTCCAGGATCACGACCTTGCGGGCAAACACGGTCGACCGGGCCACCGCAATGGCTTGCCTTTGTCCACCCGACATCATGGCAACGACGGCGTCCAGCCTTGGCAACGTGACTTTCAAATTGGCGAGCAGAACGCGCGTTTCGGCATCCATCCGGCGCTGTTGAAGAAATCGCATGCCGCGAGGAAGCCATTGCGGCCCCGCCAGTTCGCGACCGGCAAAGAAGTTCTGTCCCGGCGTCAGATTGTCGAACAGCGCCAGGTCCTGGTAGACAGTCTCGATGCCGGCGAAGCGCGCATCCGCAGGGGAGCGTATCTGCGTTGGCGCACCGTCCAGGAGGATCGCGCCGGCATCGAGTTGGTGCACCCCGCTGATGCATTTGGTCAGCGTCGACTTGCCAGCGCCGTTGTCGCCCAGAAGCCCCAAGATCTCGCCGCGCCGGACCTCGATGCTGACGTCGTCCAGCGCCACAACCGAGCCGAAACGCTTGGTCGCGCCGCGTACCGCAAGCACGGGATATTCAGCGGCGGTGGCTGCATGATCGACGCCTGCTGGAACGGCACTCACGACTGCCTCCCGGCCTGCATGACACGCACGCGCCCTTCGAGATAGTTGCGCAAGACGTCGGACTCGACCGCTATGACGATGACCACGCCAATGACGATGAGTTGGAAGAAGACATTGACGTTGAGCAGGTTGAGCGCGTTGCGGATGACGCCGATCATGATGGCGCCGATCAAGGCATGGCCAAGATGGCCGCGACCGCCGAGAAAACTGGCACCGCCGATGATGACCGCCGCGATCGTATCCAGTTCCAGCAGATTGCCGAACAAGGGCGAACCGGCGTCGGTGCGGCCGGCAAGGATGACCGCCCCGATTCCGGCGCACAGCCCCGAGATCACATAGACCGAAACCAGCACCCAGGACACGGGAATGCCCATGCGCAGGGCAGCGTCGGGCCGGCCGCCGACGGCATAGATCCAGCGTCCCCAGACCATCGTCTTGGCCATTGCGAAAAGAACTGCGGCAACGCCGGCGACCACAAAGACCGATCCAGGCAGACCCCAGACCGCCTCGCGGCCAAGCGCATCGATGGCATCCGGCATGCCAGGGATGGCGCGCCCGTCAGCCAGTTGCAGCGCCAGCCCCTTGGCGATGCTCAATGTCGCCAGGGTGATGATGAACGGATGCGGCAGCCGGCCGAACACGTAGAAGAGCCCGTTGATGGCGCCGACCGCCGCACCGCAGGCGACCATCACCGCGATCACTAGGAAGGCGGGGGCGCCGGCATGGAAACTGAGCGCGCCGACGACTGAAGCCAGTGCAACGTTCGAGCCGACCGAGAGATCGATCCCACGCGTCAGGATGACCAGATGCTGGCCCATCGCCACAACCGAGATGACGGCGGTCTGGGCGAGGATGTTGCTGAGGTTGCGCCCCGTCAGAAAATAGGGCGACAGAAAACTGAGAACGACAATCAGCAACGCCAGGATGACGACCGGACCGGCGCTCAGCAGGGCCAAGCCCAGAGCAAGGCCAGGAACGGCTTCTTGCTTCTTGGGTGCTCGCACTGCGGCCTCGCCGACAGAGGTGCCGGTGTTTCCCGCTTCAGGCAAAGTTCCCTCCCCGCCGCGGCTTGTGTGAGCCTCGTCGCTTATGTTGTATTTTTAGCTTCCTCTTATCGATAAAAAACAACCAGTATCACTTGGTCAAGTTGTTTTTTATGGATAAAGTTCATGCTAGAAAGGACAAGGTGTTGCTCTGAGGTAGATCCGATGCGAACCGACACTGTTTACAAGAAGGCTTTCAACCGCGCCGCCAGTATGCTGCGCGACGGACAATTGACCGGCGACCTCCCTTCCGAAAATGAACTCAGAAGGCAAATGGGAGTGAGCCGCACGACTGTCCGAAAGGTCCTGGGAGAACTTGCCCACCGCGAACTTATTGCCGAGCGCAGCGGCGTCAGGACGGCAGGCCGACCGGTCGAGGATAGCGACTACTATCCCGACGCCGAAACCACATCACGGGCCAAGCACGTCGAGCAGCAATTCATGGAGTGGATGCTGCGCGGTGACACCAGACCCGGCACCAGCATCAACGAGCTCGAGCTGGCGCGGCAGTTCGGTGTCGCAACCAACGGAATCCGCGAGTTCCTGATCCGCTTCAGCCGGTTTGGGCTGCTCGAAAAAAGGCCGAACACGGGTTGGCTTTTCAAGGGCTTTACTGAAGATTTCGCACTTGAGCTGTTCGAGATCCGCGTCATGTTCGAGCTGCGCTCGGCGCATCTGTTTTCCCGACAGCCCGACACTTCCCCGTTGTGGGAGAAGCTGGCCGTGCTCAAGATTGCGCATACCGAACTGCTGAAGCGGATTGAAAGCCGATTCCACGACTTTTCCGGCCTCGACAACCGGTTTCACCGGCTCATAAACGAGGCTTCGCCGAACCGCTTCATCGACGATTTCTACGATATCATCAGCTTCATTTTCCACTACCACTATCAGTGGAACAAGCATGACGAAAAACAGCGCAACCAGGCGGCGATCCTGGAGCATCTCGCCTATATCGAGGCGCTCGAAAGCCGCGATCCAGAACGCATCGAGCGAGCCTGCCGAGCGCATCTTGGCTCGGCGAGAGAAACGCTGATGCGTTCGCTGATCGTATTTGACGAATGATAGGAACGAGCCGCTTTTGAAGGGAACCGGCGCATCATTGCGGGATGCGTCGGAACCAACGCTTACGCGTGGCGTATCTCCGTTCCCAGCACCTTCAGGCATTCACGGATGAACGCCGCAAGCGCGGTCCAGCCCTTGGCCGAAACCATCGTCCCATCCACATAGGCATCGGTGGGAGACAGATCGATATAGGTGCCGCCTGCCAGCGTCACCTCCGGCTCGCAAGCCGCGAGCGCGCCGACCTTCTTGCCGCGGACGACGCCGTCGACCGCTATCAGGATCTGCACGCCATGGCAGATCGTAAATATCGGTTTGTTCGCCTCGTGGAAGTGGCGCACCATCGCCTGCACGCGCTTGTCGGTGCGGATATATTCCGGTCCGCGCCCGCCGGCGCAGTAGACGGCGTCGTATTGGCTCAGTTGCTTCTCGGCGTCGGAAAAGGTCTTGTTGATCAGCGCATTGTGACCGGGCTTTTCGGTATAGGTCTGATCGCCCTCAAAATCGTGCAGCGATGTCTTGATCAGATCGCCGGCTTTCTTGTCCGGGCAGACGACATGAACAGTATGGCCGACGGCCTCCATCGCCTGCTGGTAGACGAAGATTTCATATTCCTCGGTGAATTCGCCCGTCAGCATCAGTATCTTTTTTCCTGGCATGGTCTTCCTCTCGGTTTGTGGGAAGGCGAGGTGCATTTGGCGCCTCGCCAGACAGGGATCGAAATCGGAGCAGAGCGGTTAAGTCGGGGAATAGTTTTCCTTGGCGTTGGCTGGGCGATCGGCGGCGCGTCGAGCTTGACGGTCCTACTCGAACGCAGGCAGGAGCCGGTCCCGCGAATTCTCGATGTGTACACGCATGGCTTTTTCGGCGGCGTCCGGATCGCCCGCGGAGAAGGCGGCGAGAATGGCCTCATGCTCGTCGAGGGCCTCTTCGGTCACGCGTGAGTGATACATCAAGCGGAAGATGTGGAAGTGGGTATGCTGGTGATTGAGCGTCTCGCGAATGAGCTCGTTCTGGGCGAACTCGACGATCTTGTCGTGAAAGATCGCATCCTGACGGGCGAAGTTCGAATAACGCAGGCGTTCGTCTTTCCCCTCCCGCCGGGCCATGACGCCAGCCGCTTCCTGCAGCACGGTCAGGCGCTCGTCGTCCAGTGCTGCAGTGGCTTTGGCCGCGGCGGCGGGCTCAAGTAGAAGGCGCAACTCGTAAAGCTCGTCAAAGCGGCGGCGGGTGATTTGCGGGGCGGCCCGATAGCCGATCAGGTGGGTCTTCAGCACCAGGCCCTCGCCCTCCAACCTGCCAAGCGCTTCGCGAATGGGGGTATGCGAGACGTTGAACTCCTTCACGAGATTGTCGACGGTGATGCGCGATCCTGGAGCAATCCTGAGCGACATCAGCTGCGCGAAGATTGCCTCGTAAACGTCGCCGGCCAGGCTGTTGGCGCGCTGGATACGGGCTGTCGAAGGAGCTTCCGTCAGGTCCGCGTTCTGCATTGTTTACCCTCTTGACAGGAGCACTCACTAGCACGATGGTTCGGGCAATTCAATCCTATATCCTATACGATTTAATAGAGGATAATTTGGGAAATGACCCAGACGTCGAGGCCGGCCCCTGGAACTGAAGGATGCCGTCCATGACCTTGTTCGCAGCCGCGCGCCTGCCGCGCGAGATCCTGTTCGGCAAAGGCCAGCGGCATGTGCTGCCTGCTGTTGCCGCCAAATTTGGGCGGCGCGCGTTCGTCTGCACCGACGAGCGTTTCGCGGCGACTTCGCAGTTCGCCGAAATTCTTGCCGGCCTGCACAATGGGGCGATAGAGACGCTGGTCTACGACCGAACGCTGCCGGATGTGCCCCGCGACAGCGTCGCCGCCTGCATTGCGCAGGCGGTGGATTTCAAGCCGGACATGGTGATCGGGATCGGCGGCGGCAGCTGCCTCGACATGGCCAAATGCGCAGCACTTCTGCTCAGCCATGGTGGCAGGCCCCAGGACTACTACGGGGAGTTCAAGGTGCCAGGCCCTACCCTTCCCGTGATCGCTGTGCCAACTACGGCCGGGACAGGCTCCGAGGTGACCCCCGTCGCCGTGATTTCCGATCCGGATCGGACGCTGAAAGTGGGTATCTCGAGTCCCCACCTCATCGCCGCGGTGGCGCTTTGCGATCCGGAACTGACGTCGACATGCCCCCCTTCCCTGACGGCGATCGCCGGCGCCGACGCGTTGACGCACGCAATCGAGGCCTTCACCGCGGCCAGACGCGGCGACGATCCCCGTCTGCCGCAGCAGCATGTCTTTGTCGGCAAAAGCGCTCTGACCGATCATTTCGCGCTTCTGGCCATCAGGCTGCTCGGTCGCAGCCTCGAAACGGCATATCGCGACGGATCGGACGGGAATGCGCGCGCCGACGTCATGATGGGAGCGCTGGCCGCCGGTTGCGCCTTCGGTACCGCCGGAACGGCCGCCGCTCACGCGGTGCAGTATCCGGTCGGCGCAGTTACACATACTGCGCATGGTCTGGGCGTCGCCACCATGCTGCCATATGTGATGAGCTACAACCTTCCCGCCGCGGCCGCAGAGATTGCCGAAGTTGGCGCCGCTCTCGGCCTTTCCCGTCAGAGCGGCGACGGCGCCGATGCATCGGCGCACGCCACCATCCGCGAGGTGAGCCGGCTGTTTTGCGCTATCGGCATCCCACCGAACTTGGCCAAGCTTGGCCTTCCCGAGGACAGGATCGACTGGACGGCCGAGCAGGCGCTCGGCATCGACCGGCTGATCAAGAACAATCCGCGTCCGTTCGACCTCGCCGCGATGCGACGGCTGGTCAGGGCTGCGTATGATGGCGACATGTCCGCCGCCATGATGTGATCGATCAGGAGCTCACCCCATGAATATCGCCGCAGGCATATCCGACGAGGATCAAGATATGTTCGACTACGCCACGGTCTCGCACGGTCTCTACATTGGCGGACGCTGGCAGCCCTCGTCGGAGGGCCGCGTGATCGAAGTGGTCGATCCATCAACCGAAGCCGTGATCGCGGTGGTTCCCGATGCCACGCTTGCCGACGCGGCCGCAGCCGTCAACGCGGCCTCGAAGGCAGCGGCCGGCTGGCGCGAGACCTCGCCACGCAGGCGTTCGGAAATCCTGCGGCGCTGCTTCGAACTGATGACCGAACGGGCGGAGATACTGGCTGCGCTGATCTCGCTGGAGAACGGCAAGGCGCTGCGTGACGCGCGCAGCGAGGTCGCCTACGCCGCCGAGTTCTTTCGCTGGAATGCCGAGGAGGCGGTCCGCATCAGCGGCGAGTTCGGCCTTGCGCCCTCGGGCGCCAACCGCATCATTGTCGACTACCAGCCCATCGGCATTTGCGTGCTCATCACGCCATGGAATTTCCCGCCGCCATGGCGACGCGCAAGATTGCGCCGGCGCTCGCGGCCGGCTGCACAGTGATTTTGAAGCCCGCTAGCGAGACGCCGCTGACGGCCTATGCGCTGGCAGCGCTCTACGAGGAGGCTGGCGTGCCGCCCGGCGTCGTAAACGTGCTGACGACCTCGACGCCCGGACCGGTGACGGCGGCCATGCTGGCCGATCCGCGCGTGCGGAAATTGTCATTCACCGGCTCGACCGGTGTCGGCCGGGTGCTCCTGGCCGAAGCCGCCAAGCACGTCATCTCCTGTTCGATGGAACTTGGCGGCAATGCACCGTTCATCGTCTTCGACGACGCCGACCTAGAAGCAGCGCTCGACGGTGCGATGGTTGCCAAGATGCGCAATGCCGGCGAGGCCTGCACCGCCGCCAATCGGCTTTACGTGCAGGCCGGCATTCATGACGCCTTCGCCGATGGGCTGCGCAAACGCATGGCTGCCCTCAATGTAGGTGCTGGCACACACCCGGAAACCGAGTGCGGCCCGATGATCACCAGCAAGGCCGCGGACAAGATCGATCGTCTCGTCCAGGACGCGGTCGCCCGCGGCGCCAAGGTTCTGTGCGGCGGAGCGATCGCCGAAGGCAAGGGCTACTTCTACCCGCCGACGGTGCTTCGCGACGTTCCCGCTGATGCCGCCATGATCCATGAGGAAATATTCGGCCCCGTGGCTCCGATCATGCGCTTCGACAGCGAGGCGGACGCCCTTGCGAGGGCCAACGACACCGAATACGGTCTCGCGGCCTATGTCTACACGCGCGACCTGGCCAAGGGCATGCGCGTGGCATCGAAGATCGAGTCGGGCATGATCGCCCTGAACCGCGGCCTGATGTCGGATCCGGCGGCGCCCTTTGGCGGCGTCAAGCAGAGCGGACTGGGCCGCGAAGGCGGTCAAAAGCACGGCGTTGCCGAGTTCATGGAGGCGAAGTACATCGCCGTGACCCTGTGAGCGGAAACGCCAAAGATCCGTTTCGCATTCGCGATCATGTGGTCGAGTTCGACGACATCGTCGCCGAGATCGTGCGCAGAAGCGAGGACACCAGGGCGAACGTGCCAATGGTCGATGTCGCCTACGGAGATGACGCCACCGAGACCATCGACCTGTACTTTCCCGAGGGCAAACGCGACCGCCTGCCGGTGCATATGTTCATCCACGGCGGCTATTGGCGCATGTTCTCCAAGCGTGATTATTCTTATGTCGCCGAGACCGTCACGAACGCCGGTGCGATCGCAGTCATCGTCGACTATGCGCTGATGCCGGCAGTCAGGATGGCAAAAATCGTCGACCAGGTGCGCCGCGCCAAGCGATGGGTGCTTGACCATATCGCGGACCATGGCGGCGATCCCGACCTGCTGACGGTCAGCGGTCATTCCGCCGGCGCGCATCTGGCGACGATGCTTTTCGAGGGCGACAGCCGGCCGTCCGGCATCAAAGCTGCGCTGCTGCTCGGCGGCCTTTACGACCTGAAGCCGTTGCAGATGTCATTCCTTGCCGCCGAGATCGCGATCACCGACGAAGAAGCCCGCCGGTTCTCGCCGATCAACCACAGCTTCGATCCATCCGTGGCCGTAGGGATCTCGGTCGGCGCCGATGAGACGCCGCCCTTCCACAGCCAGGCCGCGATGTTCACGAGCCACCTGGAAGAGCAAGGGCTGACTGTCTCGCGCACGACCCTTGCGGCGGCCAATCACATGAGCAGCGTCCGCGACCTTGGCGTGGCGGGCACCGAAGCCGCGTCACTATTGGCCCGCCTCGTGGGATCTCATTCAGCCTAGTAGCCGTAGTAGAGCCCAAGACCGCGCTGCAGGGCGGAGGCCAGATGCGCCTGCATTGCCGCCGCAGCTGCCTCCGGGTCGCGTGCCTTGCATGCCAGGATGACCTGCATGTGCTCGCGCAGGGATTGCAGCACGAGAGGCACGGTGACCTTTCTGTCCAGCCGGATCAGCCGGACGTAGTTGTGAAGCCGCTTGTAGGAACTGTCGATCAATGGATTGTTCAGGCTGGCAATGATGGAGTGATGCAGCAAGGTCTCGAGTTGCTCGAGGTCGGCCCTGACCAGGTCGGTGAGCCCACCGCGCTCGATCTCCTCGATGACCGCCAAATGACGTCTTTCCAGTTCCGCCAGATCCGCCTCGTCCGCGGTTTGCGCGTAAACCCCTGTCGCCGCGCGCTCCAGAATGCTGCGAAACTGGTAGGTCGACCTGGTCAGTTCGAACCCGGGCTTGACGAACTGGATGCCCGAGCGCGAATGGATGATGACGATCCCCTCCGCCTCGAGCAGCTTGAGCGCATCGCGCAGCGGCGCCACCGGGATTTGCAGCATTTCGACAAGATCGCCTTGCGACAGAAAGGCCCCCGCGGGGATCTTCCGCTCGAACAGTGTCTCAAGAATGCGCGTGTAGGCACGATCGCCAAGGCGTTGGCCGGCTGCCGCTCCGGCGGCCCCATCGGACTGATCGTCGTGCTGCGCCACTTTTGACCTCGCATCTGAAATATCTAGGCATGATTCTGAAACATTACCGGCTGCGCCATCGTAGAGTATCGCATTGCCGGTTATCAATGCACCTTTGCAGGATACGGCTGACCGGGGTATTGCGCTGCGCGCAACCGGTATTCTGGGCTGCCTGGAGGTCGTCGCGCGCCACCGAGTCCGGGTCGCTAAGCCGTTGACGAAGCGTCGCCTGCTGCATTTGCGTGCTTGCCTGCCCGACAGTTTTGCGCCTGGCCGCTTGCCTCTTGTCCAGAACTGAAATATCTAAAGCGCATTCTGAGATATCAGAGAGCCAGTATGCGCATCGCCGAGTACCGCATTACCCGCTATCAATTCGCTCGTGACCGGACCATCGGTGACAGTCAGGTCCGCCTCGATACGGCGCACGTGGCCGCGCTTGAGCTCGTTGCCGAGAATGGCCTGGTCGGGCTGGGCTTTATCCAGAGCTTGTTTCACCCGCTACCAGACCAGGCGGAGATCGTGCGGGTTTTTGAAGAGGAGGCCTGGCCCGATCTCGCAGGGCAATCGCCTTTGGCGCTTGTGCATCGGGTCCAGCGGCCGCGCGGCGGAAACAGGCGCGCCTTCGGCCTGCCTTTCGAGGAAGCCCTCCAGGTTGCGCTGTGGGATCTGAGTGCGAAGCTGGTCGGCCTGCCGTTGCACGAGCTCCTGGGGAGCCGGCGCAAACGCGTGAAGGCCTACGCATCCGGTCTCGATTTCCACCTCAGCGACGATGAATTCCAGGCGTTCTTTGCCCATGCCGAGGCGCTTGGTTATCGCGCGTTCAAGATCAAGGTGGGGCATCCCGATTTCGACCGGGATTTGTCCCGGCTGGAGCTGTTGAGAAAGACGGTGCGGCCCGGCTCGTCGATCATGATCGACGCAAACGAGGCTTGGGGGGCCAAGGAGGCATCGGTAAAACTGCAGAAAATTCATAGCCTTGGCTTTGATCTGCTTTGGGTCGAGGACCCTATCCTGCGCCATGACTTCGACGGTCTTCGCAACCTCAAGGCGGCAACGCCGTGGACCATGATCAATTCGGGCGAATACCTCGATGCGGCCGGCAAGCGCCTGTTGATGCAGGCCGGCGCTACCGACATGCTGAATGTCCATGGGCAGGTGACGGACGTGATGCGCATCGGCTGGCTGGCAGCCGAACTCGGCGTCCCGGTGACGCTTGGCAATACGTTTCTCGAAATCGGCGTACACATGGCCTGTGCGCTGCCCGAAGTCGAGTGGCTCGAATACTCGTTCCAGAACTTCGATCACCTGGTCGAGCAAACAATCGAAATTCATGACGGCTGGATTCATGCGCCCGATCGAACGGGCCATGGGCTGGTCTTGTCGGAGACCGGGCGTCTGGATTGGACGCGCCCCGAAATCCTGTCGCGCGAAGACCTTGGTGATGCACCCGTCAACCCCGCGGGTTGACGGGGTCCCAAACTCGCAGCGAGCGCTGGATGAAGCGAAGGCCTGGTAGATAAAAAGGGAGGAATGACGTGCAGAAGCTGAAGATATTGACCGCAATTGCGACCATGGTGGTGGCGTCGCCGGCACTGGCCCAGGAGATCACCGTCTGGGACGTCAACGTGGACGATGCCGCCCACGCGACATACTATGATCACGCGAAGGCTGCATTCGAGGCCGCGCACCCGGGAGCAACTCTCAACCTCCTGTCTCAACCGGACGCCGAGTACTACACGCTGCTGGGCACGGCGCTCGCTTCGAAGGCCGGTCCCGACGTCATCTGGGCCAATGGCGGCGCCCAGGCCAAGGCTCTGGTCGGCGGGTTGATCCCGCTCGACGACAAGCTGCCCGACCTGATCCCCAAGCTCGTTGGAAAGTCCGCGTTCACCGGACCTGATGGCAAGCTGTACTTCATCCCGACGACGCTGCAGGGTCACGTCGTCTACTACAACAAGCCGCTTTACAAG
>NZ_RZOS01000489.1:0-3884 GCF_004022605.1 Mesorhizobium sp. M4B.F.Ca.ET.089.01.1.1 | reverse complement strand
CTGCCGGCATCCTCTCCCCGTATAGTGACGGGGAGAGGGGGCGCTCCCGTCGCCGATTTCGCCAATCGCCGGCGCAGGATGGGCGGGAAGATCGCGGCCGCCCCCTTCTCCCCGTCACTATACGGGGAGAAGGTGCCGGCAGGCGGATGAGGGGCGGCGCCGGCGGATGAGGGTTCGGCAGGCGCTCGTGCCGGCAAATCCCGGCCACAACCCGCGCCACGCCTAAATAAGCCGTGCCTTAAACATTAATCCACCAGTTTGGCGCATGATCCGCCGCTGCTGGGCAGGCAACGGCTTTGGGGGACTTCGAGAATGTTGCGATACGCAAGCGATTTCGTCCGTTCGCGAGACGGCTCGATCGTGCCGGTGTTCCTCATGATCCTGGTGCCGCTGCTGCTCGCCGTCGGCCTCTCGGTCGACTACACCTCGGCGGTGCAGACGAAGAGCAACATGCAGAACGCGCTCGACGCGGCGATCCTGTCGATCACCACGCTGCCGAAGACCACCACGCTGGCCGACCGCGAGAAGTCGCTGCAGCAGAGCTTCGCCGCCAATGGCGGGCAAGGCAGCGCGACGCTCGACAGCTTCGTCGTGGCGGCCGACGGCACCGCCACCGCCAAGGCTTCGGCGCACTATCCGATGCCGACCAATTTCATGCAGATCGCCAAGGTCGACACGGTGCAGGTCGGCGTGACCTCGGCGGTGCGCAAGCGGCCGGCGCTGGTGCAGACGACGTTCAGGGTGACGAAAGTGTCCGGCTACTGGAACAAGACGATGACGCTCTACGGCACCAAGTTCGGCGACACCGTGGCCAAGCCGCTGATGACGATCACCTACACCTATAACGGCTTCGGCGACCCGAAGGGCTACGGCACCGCCATCGTCAGCACGATCAGCGGCAGCACCACGACCAAGGTCCAGCAGCAGGTCTGCACCACCGCCACGGTGAAGAACTTCAACAGCCTGCCCACCGGCGCGATCACGCAGACCAGCGGCAGCAAGAAATACGTGACGACCTGCGCCGACACGTTCTATCCCGCCAACGGCACCGGCGCGGTGATCGACGTCAGCCAGATGGACAGCCTCTATCTGCAGATGGACGTGCCCTCGGGCAGCCCGAAGGTGCTGAAGTCCAACGACCCTGCCACCTCGAACCGGCTCTACATCGGCACCAGCAACACAACCATGCCCGAGGTCGCGACCGGCCAGACGGTCGACATCTTCACCGCCGTGCCCTGCGGCCAGACCGGCTACCAGGCCTGGGAAGACGGCGGCAACCCGGTGCCGGCCGACGTCAGCAACGCCGACTTCTTCTACACCGTCCAGGGCAAGTGCGACTTCAACCAGCGGCCGTCGAACACCGTGCTGACGCAGTGATGAGCTGATCTCCCCAAGTGGGGAGATCATGCACTCGAAGGGCACCCTCCAGTTTCCGGATTGAAGAGCCAGTGGGAGCATGAAGGGCGCCTTTCCTCTCCCCCGTCGATCGGGGGAGAGGTGTCGAGCGAAGCTCGACGGAGTGGGGGTCGACCAGCGCCGGCGTCTTTGTTTCTGGCGGGGTGATGCCTGGCCCTGATTGGTGAATTGTCGGCGGCGGCGTATTTAGGAACCGCCTTCCCCCACTCCGTCGCTGCTTCGCAGCGACACCTCTCCCTCCTCCGGAGGGAGAGGAAAGGAGCCAGGCGGCGGACGGATGAGCTGGCCAATCCCGCTTGCGGGGGGGGAGATGCGGGGAGGACAGCAGGGGTGCTGTCCGCCGGCTTTCCGCGTTGAGGGTTCTCAATCACAAACCGGTGATGCCTGTAACGAAGCCCTCCGGCACGGCGAAATGGGAGCATGACCCGCCGCAACGGAGACTGTTTCTCATGACCGGATCAAAGACAACGCTCGGCAAGGCATGGCTCGCTGGCGCGGCCCTTATCGCGCTGGCCGCCAGCGCCGGCGCGGCGTCGGCCCAGCCGCTGACCGTGGTCGAGCTGTTCACCAGCCAGGGCTGCTCGTCCTGTCCGCCGGCCAACGCCAATCTGATCAAGGTCAAGGACCAGCCGGGCGTGCTGGCGCTGTCGTTCAACGTCACCTACTGGGACTATCTCGGCTGGAAGGACACATTCGGCCGGCAGGAATTCACCCAGCGCCAGGTGAATTACGAGCCGCCGCTCGGCCATGACGGCCCGTTCACGCCGCAGGTGGTGGTGAACGGCAGCGCCGATGCGGTCGGCGCCGCGCCCGGCGAGATCGAGCGGCTGATCTCGACCAGCCCGCAGGCCAAGGGCCCGGCGCTTGCGCTCGGCGACGGCAAAGTGAGCATCGGCGCCGGCACGGCGCCCGGCGGGGCGGCCGATGTCTGGCTGGTGCGTTACAGGCGCGGCGTCGTCGAGGTGCCGGTGGCGCGCGGCGAGAACACCGGCCGCACCCTGCCGCATGCAAATGTCGTCCATTCGCTGCAGCGGCTCGGCCGCTGGAACGGCGAGGCGACGACGCTGCCGCTGCCGGCCGATGGCGGCGGGCTCAACACCGCGGTGCTGGTGCAGACACCCGGCGGCGGGCCGATCCTGGCCGCCGCGGCGAACTGATCATCCTTCTTCGCGCGATGCCGCATGAGGCGGCAGCGCACCATCCGGCCCGCATCGCGCGCCACAACTCAAGGAGAATACCCGTGACCAAATTCCTGACCGCACTCGCCTTCGCGCTCGCAACCACGACGTTCGCCGCCGGCGCCCGCGCCGACGACGCGACCAACGCCATGAAGCCGGCCAACGCGATGGCCACCGAGGCGATGAAACCGGCAACGGACGCGATGAAGCCGGCGACCGACGCGATGAAGCCTGCCAACGCCATGGCGACCGATGCGATGAGCACGCAGGCGATGAAGCCGGCCGATGCCATGAAGCCGGCGACGGATGCAATGAAGCCGGCCACGGATGCGATGAAGCCGGTGACCGATGCGATGAAGCCCGTCGATGCGATGGCTCCAGCGCAATAAGTTGCCGCCGACGCACGCCAAAGTGAGAACCCGGCGGCGGCCGATTTCGTATATGGTGAACAGCAGCAAGGGAGTTCCAACATGAGCGCAATTCGACAGCAGAAGCGATCGTCGACCTTCGCCAAAGGCGCGCTCGCCGCGCTCGTCCTGACCGTCGCGGCCGCCGCGTTCTGGCAGACGCCGGCGGTCTCGGCCGAGGACGCGGTGGTGATCCCGCCGCCGGCAATGGACGAGAAGGCTGCCAGCGGCAGCGAGACGGCGGTCTTCGCCGGCGGCTGCTTCTGGGGCGTGCAGGGCGTGTTCCAGCACGTCAAGGGCGTGACCAAGGCGGTGTCCGGCTACACCGGCGGCAGCAAGGAAAACGCCGTCTACGAGGTCGTCGGCACCGGCAGCACCGGCCATGCCGAGTCGGTCGAGATCACCTACGACCCGTCGCAGGTGACCTATGGCCAGCTGCTGCAGGTCTATTTCTCGGTCGCGCACAATCCGACGCAGCTCAACTACCAGGGGCCGGACCACGGCACGCAGTACCGCTCGACGATCTTTGCCGGCAACGACCAGCAGAAGAAGGTGGCCGAGAGCTACATCGCCCAGCTCGACAAGGCCAAGGTGTTTTCCCAGCCGATCGTCACCACGCTGGAGACCGGCAAGACCTTCTATCCGGCCGAGGACTACCACCAGGATTTCCTGACGCTGAACCCGACCTATCCCTACATCGTCTACAACGACCTGCCGAAGGTGGCGAATTTGAAGACGCTGTTCCCGAAGCTCTACAGCGAAAAGCCGGTGCTGGTGCTGGCGTCGAGCAAGAGCTGAGCGGGGCCGTCCTGAGCCTTCTCCCCGTCACTATACGGGGAGAAGGTGCCGGCAGGCGGATGAGGGGCGGCGCCAACATTTGAAG
>NZ_RZOS01000488.1:0-3888 GCF_004022605.1 Mesorhizobium sp. M4B.F.Ca.ET.089.01.1.1 | reverse complement strand
ATCCAGTAGACATGCGCGTAGTGGAGCGAGGCCATGGCGTGGATCGTGAACCAGCCGAGCGGAATCGACAGGATGGCGAAGCTGAGCTCGAATGGATGCGCGGCCTCCTGCTGATTGATCAGATGGAACAGCGAAACGGTGGCGACGCCGACGATGAAAAGGGTAACCGCAAAGATACCCAGTACGGGGAGGTCGGTAGCGCGTGCGTTCTTGCTGAGATAGCGGCCGGTAAGTCTCGGCATCAAGGCGAGGACGAGAACGATGTAGGTGGCAAAAAAGACATTCGCGCCGATCGAATAGGCGAGCGGCACGCGCAGCAGCGAGGCCAGCAACAAAGCGACAATGCCAATGGCCGCCGACAAAGCGAACTGGATATGCGGATGCATCGGCGTTTTGACGGATGTGTCGTCGTCACCCATGGCCCGGCCTCCAGATCAGTCCGGTGTGGCGGATTTCAGCGCCCGCCGCAAGATGCGGTCGAGCTCGCCAAGAAAGCGCGAGCGGTCCTGCGGCGTGAACCCGGCATTGTAGCCTTTGCTTTCGCCAGTCTCGCGCAGATGCTGCTTGAGGTCGCGCATCGCCACCGCCATGCCGATGGTTTCAGGCGTGAAGGGACGGCCGGTCGGGCCCAACACATGCGCGCCGAGCGCCACGGTGCGCGCGGCAAGCGGGATGTCGGCCGTTACCACGATGTCGTTGGACAGTGCATTCTCCACGATCCAGTCGTCGGCGGCATCGGCGCTCTTGGATACCACGACGTGGCGGATCATCGGATCGCGCGACGGGCGCAGCCCGCCATTGGAGACATAGGTGACCATGACGCCGTGGCGCTCCGCCACCTTCTCGACCTCCGCCTTGACCGGGCAGGCGTCGGCATCGACGTAGATGATGGGTGCGGGCATCGTCCCTCCAAAACGAACATGGGGCCGGTTTTGACCGGCCCCATGGCAGAAATTCTTGAACTTGTCAGGCCGGCAAGGCGCCGGACTTCTTCGCGGTCCAGGTGGCGATGTAGTCCATCAGGCCGGGGTTGAGGCAGTCATAGGGTTCGAGCCCGATCGACTTCAGCTGGGCGCGGATGCCGTCCAGCCGTTTGGGATCGACACCGGATTCGATGATCGAGGAGACGAAGGCGGTGAAGCCCGGCGGCGACCAGCCGTCCTCCTCGAAACGCTCGGGATGGATGAAGCTCAGGCCCTTGAACGGATGGTCGCGCTCGACCGGTCCGTGCATGTGGACGCCGCAGCCGGTGCAGGCATGGCGCTGGATCAGCGCGCTCGGATCGACCACTTTCAGCTTGTCGCCATTCTCCACGACGGTGACGTCGCCGGTGCCGGCAACGGCCACGACGGAGAAGATCGCGCCCTCGGGCTTCCAGCATTTGGTGCAGCCGCAGGCGTGGTTGTGGGCGATCTGGCCCTTGACCTTCACCTTCACCGGCTTGCTGGTGCAGGCGCAGACCAGCGTGCCGCCGGAGAAGCTCGCGCTTTCCTTGGGCAGGCCATTGTCGATTCTAGGATGCAGTTTTTCCGGCATTCCATTCCTCCCATGTTTCACCACAGAGGTCGCTGGCCGGTAGGCCGGCGGCGTGCGGCTTCCTCAGTAAACCACGACACTGCGGATCGACTTGCCCTCATGCATGAGGTCGAAGCCCTTGTTGATGTCTTCGAGCTTCAGCGTATGGGTGATCATCGGATCGATCTGGATCTTGCCCTCCATGTACCAGTCGACGATCCGCGGCACGTCGGTGCGGCCGCGCGCGCCGCCGAAGGCGGTGCCCATCCAGGTGCGGCCGGTGACCAGCTGGAACGGCCGGGTCGATATCTCCTGGCCGGCGCCGGCGACGCCGATGATGACCGATTTGCCCCAGCCACGATGCGAGGCCTCGAGCGCCTGGCGCATCACCTTGGTGCTGCCGGTGCAGTCGAAGGTGTAGTCGGCGCCGCCGATCTGGTCGGCGCCGCGCTTGGTCATGTTGACCAGATAAGGCACGATGTCGCCGTCGACCTCCTTCGGATTGACGAAATGCGTCATGCCGAACCGCTCGCCCCACGGCTTCTTGTCGTTGTTCAAGTCGACGCCGATGATCATGTCGGCGCCCGCAAGCTTCAGGCCCTGGATGACGTTGAGGCCGATGCCGCCGAGGCCGAAGACGACGGCGGTGGCGCCTTGCTCGACCTTGGCGGTGTTGATGACCGCGCCGATGCCGGTGGTGACGCCGCAGCCGATGTAGCAGATCTTGTCGAAGGGCGCGTCGGGATTGACCTTGGCCAGCGCTATCTCCGGCAGCACGGTGAAGTTGGAGAAGGTCGAGCAACCCATGTAGTGGAAGAGCTTGTCCTTGCCCATCGAGAAGCGCGACGAGCCGTCCGGCATCAGGCCCTGGCCCTGCGTGGCGCGGATGGCGGTGCAGAGGTTGGTCTTGCGCGACAGGCAGGACGGGCACTGGCGGCATTCCGGCGTGTAGAGCGGGATGACGTGGTCGCCCTTCTTGACCGAGGTCACGCCCTTGCCGACGTCGACGACGATGCCGGCGCCTTCATGGCCGAGGATCGCCGGAAACAGGCCTTCCGGATCGGCGCCCGACAGCGTGAACTCGTCGGTGTGGCAGATGCCGGTCGCCTTGATCTCGACCAGAACCTCGCCGTCACGCGGGCCTTCGAGGTCGACCTCCATGATCTCCAGCGGCTTTCCGGCGGCGACAGCAACAGCGGCGCGCGTTTTCATGAGGCAGTTCCTCCCAAGGCAATCGACAATCTCTGATGTGGCCGGCTTGTTGAGCCTGCCCGGCGAAGCGAAATGCCCGCCAGCCCTCCGCAATGAGCCACGCGCCACTCTACAGAGTTCGGCGACGGCGGCCAACTTCCTTGCGACGTTTTTCGGCGCGGTATTCGCAATCCGGGCAGGGCGGATGCGCGGCGCCCGGCCACTTGAGCCATGGCGGGATTGTCCATAGAACTGGTTTCTCGCCGGAGGAACGACGCCCGAATGTTCAAGAAGATCCTGATCGCCAATCGCGGCGAGATCGCCTGCCGTGTGATCAAGACGGCGCGCAAGATGGGGATTGCCACCGTCGCGGTCTATTCGGACGCCGATCGCGACGCCGTGCATGTCGAGATGGCTGACGAAGCCGTGCATATCGGGCCTTCGCCCGCCGCGCAAAGCTATCTGCTCGCCGACAGGATCCTTGCCGCCTGCAAGCAGACCGGAGCGGAGGCCGTGCATCCCGGCTATGGCTTTCTTTCCGAACGTGCCGCCTTCTGCGAGGCGCTGGAGAAGGAAGGCATCGTCTTCATCGGCCCGAAGCCCAAGGCGATCAGGGCGATGGGCGACAAGATCGAATCGAAGAAATTCGCCAACGAGGCGAAAGTGTCGACCGTGCCCGGCTGGCTGGGCGTCATCGAGAACGCCGACCATGCCGAAAGAATAGCCGGCGAGATCGGCTATCCGGTGATGATCAAGGCCTCGGCCGGCGGCGGCGGCAAGGGCATGCGCATCGCCTGGAGCGAGGCGGAAGTGCGCGACGGCTTCGATCGGGCGCGCTCGGAAGCGAAAAGCTCGTTCGGCGACGACCGCATCTTCATCGAGAAGTTCGTGGTCGATCCGCGCCATATCGAGATCCAGGTATTGGCCGACGCGCATGGCACTGCGCTCTATCTCGGCGAGCGCGAGTGCTCGATCCAGCGGCGCAACCAGAAGGTGGTCGAGGAGGCGCCGTCGCCATTCCTCGACGCCACGACCCGAAAGGCGATGGGGGAGCAGGCAGTGGCGCTGGCCAGGGCCGTCGACTACCAGAGCGCCGGCACGGTGGAATTCATCGTCGACAGCGAAAAGAACTTCTATTTCCTTGAAATGAATACGCGTTTGCAGGTCGAGCACCCGGTGACC
>NZ_RZOS01000487.1:0-3891 GCF_004022605.1 Mesorhizobium sp. M4B.F.Ca.ET.089.01.1.1 | reverse complement strand
GGCGCCCCCCTCCCGCCATATCGCCTGGGATCCCGGCGCACTGCCCGTCGCCCATCGCATGGCCGCCGCGCTCGATGCCACGCTGGTCGAAACCTGCATCTCGCGCCTCGTCATCGACTGCAATCGGCCGCTCGATGCGCCGGACCTCGTGCCTCCGGTCAGCGAGACCACGGTCATTCCCGGCAATGCCGGTCTGTCGGACAAGCAGCGCGCCGCGCGTATCGATCTGTCGTGGCGGCCGTTCCATGACTCGATCGCAGGCATCATCGACGAGCGGCTGGCGCGCGGACAGGAAACGCGGCTGGTGTCGGTGCATTCCTTCACGCCGGTCTACAAGGGCAAGAGCCGGCCCTGGCACATCGGCATCATCCATGACGAGGACCGCCGGCTAGCGGCACCCCTGATCGCAGCGCTCAAGCGGCTCGCCGGCGTCACGGTCGGCGTCAACGAACCCTATTCGCCGGCCGACCGCGTCTATTTCACGCTGGAACGCCATGCGCGCTCGCGCGGCCTTGCCTGCGCGATGATCGAAATCCGCAACGATGAAATCTCCGGCGAGGCCGGGCAGCGGAGATGGGCGGATCTGCTCACCGGCATTTTTTCTGATCTGGAGCCCGAGGAGGCCAGCGGCTCCCGACAACGCGCAGTGGGATAGTCAGTACAATCGGCCAACTAAGAACTAAAGGGGACTTCAAATGGCAGCACCGGGTTATACCGAAGTTGATAAGGCGGAGGACGTAAAGCACCTCCACAGCATGGGCTACGCCCAGGAACTGGAGCGGCGCCTCAGCCGCTTTTCGAATTTCGCCGTTTCCTTCTCCATCATCTGCATCCTGTCCGGCGGCATCAATTCGCTGGCGCAGGCCACCTCCGGCGCCGGCGGCATCGGCATCGGCATCGGCTGGCTGGTCGGCTGCTTCGTCTCGCTGACCTTCGCGGTCGCCATGTCGCAGATCAGCTCGGCCTATCCGACGGCCGGCGGCCTCTATCACTGGGGTTCGATCCTCGGCAATCGCGGCACCGGCTGGGTGACTGCCTGGCTCAACCTGCTCGGCCTGATCACCGTGCTCGGCGCCATCAATGTCGGCACCTGGACGTTCTTCGTCGGCGCCTTCGGGCCGGCGCTCGGCATCGAGGGCAATCTGACCAACCAGATGATCTTCCTGATCATCATCACCGGCGCCCAGGCGCTGATCAACCATCTCGGCATCAAGCTGACGGCGAAGCTGACCGACTTCTCGGGCTATCTCATCTTCTTAGGCTCGATCCTGATCGCGATCGTCTGCCTTGCCGCCGCCGAGACCTGGGATTTCAGCCGTCTCTTCACCTTCCACAACTACTCGGGCGATGCCGGCGCCGGCGTCTGGCCGTCGGTGTCGAACGCCTGGGTGTTCGCGCTCGGCCTGCTGCTGCCGATCTACACCATCACCGGCTACGACGCCTCGGCGCACACCTCCGAGGAAACCATCAAGGCGGCCAGTTCCGTGCCGCGCGCCATGGTCATGTCGGTCATCTGGTCGGCCGTTTTCGGCTACCTGTTCCTGGCCGCCTTCATCCTGATGATCCCGAACATGGACGACGCCGCCAAGCAGGGCTGGAACGTGTTCTTCTGGGCCTTCGACCAGCGTGTCAGCCCCGGCATCAAGGAGTTCGTCTACCTCGTCGTGTTCGTCGCGCAGCTGCTGTGCGGCCTGGCGACGGTGACCTCGGCCTCGCGCATGATCTTCGCCTTCTCGCGTGACGGCGGCCTGCCGGGTTCGGCAGCGCTGGCCAAGGTCAGCCCGACCTATCGCACGCCGGTGGCGGCGATCTGGACGGCGTCGATCCTGTCGGTGCTGTTCGTCTGGGGTTCGACGCTGGTTTCGGTCGCCGGTACCTCGGCCTACACGATCGTGGTGTCCTGCACGGTCATCTTCCTGTTCCTGTCCTTCACCGTGCCGATCGTGCTCGGCATGCTGGCCTGGGGCACGCCGAAGTGGGACAAAATGGGCCCGTGGAACATGGGGCGTGCGATCTTCATGCTGTTCGGCGTCCTCTCCATTCTGTCGATGATCCTGATCTTCGTCATCGGCATCCAGCCGCCGAACGACTGGGCGCTCTACATCACCGTCGGCTTCTTCATCCTGACGGCGATCGTGTGGTTCGCGTTCGAACGCAACCGCTTCCAGGGCCCGCCGCTCGGCGACATCATCGCGGCGCGCCAGGCAGCGATCCAGGCGGCCGAACAGGCGGTCGGCGAAACCGGCCACTGACTTCCATAACCATGGCCATGGCCGGCCTCGCGCCGGCCATGGCTGCGTTTATCCCTCTCAACGACCAAGCGCTGGAGTGCCAAAGGAATGGCCGGAAATTTCTCGTTCGATCAGTTGAAGAAAGCGGTCTCCAATGGCGAGATCGACACGGTGTTGGCTTGCATCGTCGACATGCAGGGCCGGCTCGCCGGAAAGCGGTTCCTTGCCCAGTATTTCGTCGATTCCGCGCATGGCGAAACGCATGGCTGCAACTATCTGCTTGCCTGCGACATCGATATGGAGCCGGTGCCGGGCTACAAGGCGGCGAGCTGGTCGAAGGGTTATGGCGACTTCGTCATGAAGCCGGACCTTGCGACGCTGCGGCGGCTGCCGTGGCTCGAAAAGACGGCGCTTGTGATTTGCGACGTGCTCGACCACCACGACCATGAAGACCTCGCACATTCGCCGCGCGCGATCCTGAAGAAGCAGGTCAAGCGCCTGAAGGATCGCGGCTATATCGGCTACTTCGCCTCCGAGCTCGAATTCTACCTCTTCAACGAAACCTACGATTCCGCCCGCAAGAAGCACTGGCAGGGCCTCGACTCAGCCTCGCCCTACATCGGCGACTACCAGATCGGCATCACCACCAAGGAAGAAGGCGTCATGCGCCGGCTTCGCAACGAGATGGAAGCTGCCGGCATTCCGATCGAGAACTCCAAGGGCGAATGGGGCCCGGGCCAGGAAGAGATCAATGTGCGCTACGCCGAAGCGCTCGACATGGCCGACCGCCACGTCATCCTGAAGAACGGCGCCAAGGAGATCGCCGATTCCGAGGGCAAGTCGATCTCCTTCATGGCCAAGTACAATTACGGGCTCGCCGGCAACTCCAGCCACATCCACAATTCGCTGTGGAGCGCCGACGGCAAGACGCCGCTGTTCTTCGACAAAAACGCCGAATGGACGTTGTCGACGCTCGGCCAGCAATGGGCCGCGGGCCAGCTCAAATACGCCAAGGAGTTCACCTGGTTCCTGGCGCCCTACATCAACTCCTACAAGCGCTTCCAGGCCGGCACCTTCGCGCCGACCAAGATCATGTGGAGCGAGGACAACCGCACCGCCGGTTTCCGCCTGTGCGGCGAAGGCACCAAGGGCATCCGCATGGAATGCCGGATCGGCGGCGCCGATTTGAACCCCTACCTCGCCTTCGCGGCGCTGATCGCGTCCGGCCTTGCCGGCATCGACGAGAAGCTGGAACTGCAGAAGCCGTTCGTCGGCGATGCCTACCAGGCTTCGCGCCTGCCCGAGATCCCGAAGACGCTGCGCGACGCCACCGACACGCTGTCAAAGTCGAAGATGCTGAAGCACGCCTTCGGCGAGGATGTTGTCGAGCACTATGTGCATACGGCCCGCTGGGAGCAGTTCGAATACGACCGCCGGATCACCGATTGGGAACTGCACAGGGGGTTCGAGCGGTACTAGGGTGCCGGCTTAGCGTCGGCGCTGCCCCTCGCCGTTACCCTCTACCGGTGAAGAACGGGGGAGGGGCGTCAGCGCAGGAGTTTCGCCCTTCTCCCCGTATGGGGGGAGGGTGCCGGCAGGCGGATGAGGGGCGGCGCCACGCCACATGATTTTCGATTGTTGTAAAACTGCGAGGAAGACA
>NZ_RZOS01000486.1:0-3894 GCF_004022605.1 Mesorhizobium sp. M4B.F.Ca.ET.089.01.1.1 | reverse complement strand
CCACAATGTTGGCTATCCCTCAACAGGGGTTGGCCGACCGGCCAACCCCTGTTGAGGGATAGCCAACATTGTGGCGCGGCCATGTCCGGGAAAGCAGCTTCCACAGCCTCGGCATTGCCATCCATACCGGCCTGAAACCGCGCGGCGGTTTTGCGACAATGAAACGCGACACTTTAGGTTTTTCTTGGCCTTGCGCTTGCCGGTTCGTTATGGCAGAAGCCCCGCCATCGGCTGCGGTAGCTCAGTGGTAGAGCACTCCCTTGGTAAGGGAGAGGTCGAGAGTTCAATCCTCTCTCGCAGCACCAGTCCATCCACTTGAAATCGCTTAAACCACTGGCAGGCAACGGTTCTGTCCGCTCTTTGCGCAGCAAACGGACAGGCACGAACGACCCGGCGCGTTCGAAATCGCCAAGTGCAGACGAGGGCGTTTTGGATTTGGCCGAAGATTATTCGGCCTTGTCGTCCGGATGGCCGAGTTCGCAGAACCAGCCGCCGAGATATTTCACCGACGGCCTTTTCGGATCGGGAACGGGTGTTTTCGCCTCGACGGCGGCGCGGAACGGTTCGGCGCTGTCCTGCGGGATGAAGCCCAGGTGGTTGGCGCCGCTGTTGTCGACCGTCTTCACCTTGTTGTCCGAAATACCGAACGAGATCGTGTGGCCGACGCGCGGCGCCGTCAGCGAGGCCTCGACCAGCCGCACGCAGTCGGCGAAGGAGAGGTAGGACCACAGCATGCGCCGGTCCGCCGGCTCCGGGAAGGACGAGAAGATGCGCAGGCACACCGTCTCGATGCCGAACTTGTCCCAGTAGAGCCGGCTGAGGCTCTCGACGAAATTCTTCGACACGCCATAGAGGCTGTCCGGGCGCACCGGCGCGTCGACGCCGATATGCGCCTCGACCTCGTGATAGCCGATGGCATGCACCGAGGAGGCGTAGATGACGCGCTTCACCCCGTGTTTCCGGGCGCCTTCATAGATGTGGTAGGAGCCGCGGATGCTGGAATCGAGGATCGTCTGCCACTCGCATTCGAGCGGCGCGCCGCCGAAGTGGACGATCGCGTCGCAATCCTTGGTCGCCGCGATCGTCGCCTCCGTGTCGGCGAGGTCGAAGACCGCTTCTTCCT
This sequence comes from Mesorhizobium sp. M4B.F.Ca.ET.089.01.1.1, assembly GCF_004022605.1. Taxonomy (NCBI): domain Bacteria; kingdom Pseudomonadati; phylum Pseudomonadota; class Alphaproteobacteria; order Hyphomicrobiales; family Phyllobacteriaceae; genus Mesorhizobium; species Mesorhizobium sp. M4B.F.Ca.ET.089.01.1.1. The sequence goes on along the minus strand of NZ_RZOS01000486.1, from coordinate 2,771 downwards.
CGTGCGGGGCAAGGTCGCCGAACGGCACGCGCCCGGCCAGGCGGATGGTTTTCGCCAGCGGCACCAGCCCCTTGCGCAGCTCCGAGCCGAGGCGGCCGGCGGCGCCGGTGATCAGGATTCGTTCGTAATGCGGCATCATTTACTCCACTTGCGCGACGGCGGCGTTGATCCGCGAGATCGCCTCGGTCAGCACCTCTTCGCTGGTCGCGGTCGAGATGCGGAAATAGGGTGACAGTCCATAGGCGACGCCGGGCACCGACGCCACCCGGCCTTCGTTGAGAAGATAGTTTGCCACGGCCGCATCGTCCTCGAGCACGACGCCCTTGGGTGTCTTGCGGCCGATCAGGCTGGCGCAGCCGATATAGGCGTAGAAGGCGCCGTCCGGCGGCGACAGCGTCAGCCCGTTGATCTTGCGGATGCCGTCCACGACCAGGTCGCGCCGCGCCTCGAAGGCTTGCCTGAAACGACCCACCTCGTCCTGCGGGCCGTTGAGCGCGGCGACGGTCGCGGCCTGCGCGATCGAGCAGACGGAGGTGCAGGACTGACTCTGGATGGTCGACATCGCCTTGACCAGCGGCGCCGGGCCAGCCGCATAGCCGACGCGCCAGCCGGTCATCGCATAGGACTTAGACACGCCGTTGACGATCAGCGTGCGGTCCTTGAGTTCGGGGCAGGCCTTGCCGAAGGACACGAATTCGCGCCCGTCGAAAAGGATATGCTCGTCGATCTCGTCGGAAAGCACGAGCACCTGCGGATGCTTCGCCAGCACCGCCCCCAGCGCCTTGAGCTCGGCTTCCGAATAGACGGCGCCGGACGGGTTGCCCGGCATGTTGAGGAACAGCCACTTCGTCCTTGGCGTGATCGCCTCTTCCAGCAGCGCCGGCGTCAGCCGGAAACCTGTGGTCTCCGGGCATTCGACGACGACAGGCGTGCCGCCGAGCAGCTTCACCATCTCGGGATAGGAGACGAAATAGGGCGCCGGCAGGATCGCCTCGTCGCCGCTCTCCAGCGTCCCCAGCAGTGCATTGAAGATGATCTGCTTGGCGCCGTTGGCGACGACGATGTCGTCGGCCGTGTAGCCGAGACCGTTCTCGCGCCGGAACTTGCCGGCAATGGCTTCGCGCACCTCGGGCGTGCCGGCGGCACCCGTATAAAGCGTCTGGCCTGCCTTCGCCGCGAAATGCGCGGCATCGATGATGTGCATCGGTGTCGGGAAATCCGGTTCGCCGAGCCCGAGGTCGATCACGTCGACGCCGTTGGCGCGCAGCGCCTTGGCCGCTTGCGAGGCCGCCATCGAAGCCGAAGGCTTCACCACCGACAGGCGCGAGGAAACATAGCTCATCAGTCGTTCTCCGAAATGTAACCCTTGGACCGGTCGTTTGCCCGCGCAGCGGCGCTGCGCTTGGCGGGATCGCCATAGCCGCCGCCGCCCGGCAATTCCAGGATCAGCCGGCGGCCGGCCGGAACGTGCTGCCAGCCCTTCGGCCGCATCTTCGTGCCGTCGTCCAGCTTGACCACGCCGGCGACTCCCGGCTTGCCGCCATTGCGCCCTTGGGCAGGGTGGTTGACGCGGTCGAACATGGCTGAGAAGTCAAACTCGTGGCCTTCGGTCGCCTCGATCTCGATGACCTGACCCAGGCCGCCGCGGAATTCGCCGTCGCCGCCGGAATCCGGGCGCAGCTCCTTGCGCCAGATGACGATCGGTCCGGTATGCTCGGTCGCCTCGATCGGCATCGTGTGCACACCCGACGGAAAGGCCGTCGCCGACAATCCGTCGAGCTCGGGGCGGGCGCCCATGCCGCCGGAGTTGAACATCAGCACCTCCGCCCGACGGCCCGAGCCGCCTGCGACCGGCCGGGCCGAGATGTGGATGTTCCACAGCGCGCCGGCGCCTTCCGAGAGGATATTGCCGGGCAGCGCCTGCGAGATCGCGCCGAGCACGAGATCGGGAACCATGTGGCCGAAGATGTGCCTGAGCGCCACCGGCGCCGGCCGCACGGCATTCAGGATGTTGACCGGCGACGACACGGTGAAGAAGGCGAGTGAGGCGGCATTGTTCGGGATGTCCGGCGCCACTACGCATTTCAGCGCGTAGCAGGCATAGGCCTTGCTGTAGATGATCGGGCAGTTGATGCCCCAGCGGCTCATCGGGTCGGTGCCGGTGAAATCGACCTCGACATGGTCGTCGCGGATCGAAACCGTGGCCGCGAGCTTCACCGGCTCGTCATAGCCGTCGGTCACCAACTCGTTCGACCAGCTTCCCTTGGGCAGCGCCTTGATGCGTTCGAGCATGGCGTCGCGGGTGCGCGAGAAGATGAAGTCGCCGAGCCCGTCCAGCGAGGCCAGGCCAATCTCCTTCATCATGTCGACGAGGCGCCGGTGGCCGACCTCGTTGCAGGCGGCGAGCGAATAGAAGTCGCCGACCACCTGGTTGGGCTCGCGGACATTGGCGCGCAGCAGCCGGACGAGGTCGAGATTGACCTTGCCCTTTTCCGCGAACTTTATGATCGGGATCTGGATGCCTTCCTCGTAGACCGACTTGGCGTCGGCGCCGAAGCCGCGCCCGCCGACATCAACGACATGCGCCGTGCAGGCAAAGAACGCCACCAGCTCGCCATTGAGGAACGACGGCGACACCATGGTGATGTCGTGCAGATGGCCCGTGCCCTGCCAGGGATCGTTGGTGACATAGGTGTCGCCCTCGAACATCTCCTCGCGCGGGATCTCGTTCATGAAGTGCAGCACGGCCTCGGCCATGGTGTTGACATGGC
>NZ_RZOS01000485.1:0-3925 GCF_004022605.1 Mesorhizobium sp. M4B.F.Ca.ET.089.01.1.1 | reverse complement strand
TCTTCCTGCTGATCCCGGTCTTCGCCGCGGCGATGGCGCGCGGCTACTGAGCCTCCACGGCGACGCTCTCCGCCAGCGGCGCGATCGGCACCAGCGGCGCTGGTATCTCGGACGTTTTCTCGGCCGCTTTGCACAGATCGGCGATGACGCAGGCCGGGCAGTCCGGCTTGCGCGCCTTGCAGACATAGCGGCCGTGCAGGATCAGCCAGTGATGCGCATGGCGCATATATTCTTCCGGAATGATCTTCAGCAGCCCCTGCTCGACCTGCTCAGGCGTCTTGCCGGGCGCCAGCCCCAACCGGTTGCCGATGCGCAAGATATGCGTGTCGACCGCCATCGTGTGCTGGCCGAAGGCCATGTTGAGCACGACATTGGCGGTCTTGCGCCCGACCCCCGGCAGCCTGACCAGCTGGTCGCGGTCGTCTGGCACTTCGCCGCCATGCTCGTCGATCAGCGCCTTGGACAGCGCGATCACGTTCTTGGCCTTGTTGCGCCAGAGTCCGATGGTGCGGATGTAGTCGCCGACCTTTGCCTCGCCCAGCGCCAGCATCTTCTGCGGCGTGTCGGCGACCTTGAACAGCGCCCGCGTCGCCTTGTTGACGCCGGCATCGGTCGCTTGCGCCGAAAGCACCACGGCGACCAGCAAGGTGAAGGCGTTGACATGCTCGAGTTCGCCCTTCGGCTCCGGCCGCTGCACCGAAAACCGCCGGAAGATCTCATGCACCTCGGCCGGGCTGTAGAGCGGCCGTGATCGTGCCGGCCGCGGCCGCGGCTTGGCGTTCGAGCCGTCGCGCCGGCCGGGCGGCAGTGCATTTTTGGCCATCGGGGATTTTTTCGTCTTGGGGCTTGCCATTCCCTTCCTATAATATCCAGCCATGAGCGACACAAACGCCTCTTTCCAGGCCGACGAACCCTTCTTCCATGCCTTGCTGACACCGCACCGCTCGCTCGGCCGCACCGGCTTCTTCGTCCTGATGGCCGCGTTGTCGTTCGGCTGGCTGGTCACCGGCGCGTTCTTCCTGTCGCGCGGCGCCTGGCCGGTGTTCGGCTTCTTCGGGCTCGACGTGATCGCCGTCTACATCGCCTTCCGCGTCAACTACCGCGCCGCCCGCGCCCGCGAGGAGGTGTCGGTGTCGCGCACCACCCTCGACATCCGCAAGACCGCGCCCTCCGGCAAATCGGAAGCGCACCGCTTCAATCCATTCTGGGCCCGCTTCTCGATCGCCCGCCATGCCGAGATCGGCATTACCAGGATGGCAGTGGAAGCGCAGGGGCAGATCGTGTCGATCGGGTCCTTCCTCGACCCCGCTTCCCGCGAAAGTTTTGCCGCCGCCTTTTCGCGCGCGCTCGCCACCGCCAGGGCGCGCTGATCGTCAAAATTGGAACCGCAGCAACCGGCCCACCTTGCGAAGGGCCGGGATGTGGCTCCAAAGGCGGAAGATCAGGCCCGCGAACCAGCTCACGCGCGCGGCATGTTCGGGTTTGTAGGCGGAGGTTTCCTCCACCAACCGCAGGCCAGGCGCAGCCTGCTCCAGCGCGCGCGGGTCGTTGATCGCCCAGTGAAGCTCGGCCCCGGTAGCTCGGAACGTCGGGCTGGAACGCACGAATTTCAGACCGAGATCGCTGTAGGCGTCGCAGACAAGCTCGCCACCGGCCAGATGCGACACAAGCCGCGCAAACAATTTTGGACCCTCGTCGGCGGCGAGATAGGGCGTGAGCCCCTCCGCAACGATCATTGCCGGCCGATTGCCCGGCACAGCATCGAGCCAGCCGGGCTCGGTAACCGACGAAGCGATCAAATGGGTGTGGTCGCGCGGCGGAAAAAGCTTGCGCCTGAGCTCGATGACCTCGGGATAGTCTACGTCGAACCAGTCGACGCCTGGCGGCGGATCGATGCGGAACACCCGTGTGTCGAGCCCGCAGCCGAGATGCAGCACGATGGCGTTGGGGTGCATGGCCAGGAAGGCCGACGTCCAGTCGTCCAGCGCCTTCGCCCGGATTGCCAGGCTGACGGCGAGATTGTCGTCGACCTTAAGCCTCGCGAAGTCATAGTCGATCCGGCGAACGGCCTCATCCGCGAAGCGATCTTGCAACAGCGAATCCGGCCTCCGGCTTTCCAGCGCCTTGCCGTAGACGGTGATGAGCAGGGTTTCCTTTTCCCGGGTGAGATGGACTTTCTCGCCGGCCATGGGCTTTCCTTTCACTGAGCCAGTTCTATCTGGGCGCCGGTTGCTGGAAGGCAAGTTTCGGGTGGTGGCAGAGGGCGGGAACAACGATATTCGCGCTCAAGGAGATATTGCCATGAACGCCCAGATGACCATGAATGCGCAGATGAAACCGACCGCGATCCTTCAGAACGACATCACCCCCGAAGGCAGTGATTACGAGGTCGTGCGCCGCGCCATCGAGAAGATCAGCCTCGACTATCGCGACCAGCCCTCGCTCGAGGTTCTGGCCGAAGAGGTCGGCGAGACGCCGACCGGGTTGCAGAAGCTGTTCACCCGCTGGGCCGGCCTGTCGCCCAAGGCCTTCCTGCAGGCGGTCACGCTCGACCACGCGCGCCGGCTGCTCGATTCCGGCATGCCGCTGCTCGAGACGTCGTTCGAGCTCGGCATGTCCGGCCCCGGCCGGCTGCACGACCTCTTCGTTACCCATGAGGCGATGTCGCCGGGCGACTACAAGACGCGCGGCGCCGGCCTCACCATCCGCTACGGCTATCACATCTCGCCCTTCGGCATCGCGCTGATCATGGTCACCGACCGCGGCCTTGCCGGCCTTGCCTTCAACGATGCCGGCGGCGAGCGGGCAGCCTTCGCCGACATGTCGGGGCGCTGGCCGAACGCGACGTATGTCGAGGACATGAGCGCCACCGCGCCCTATGCCGCGCGCATCTTCGATCCGAGGCTGTGGCGCGCCGACCAGCCGCTGCGCGTGGTGATGATCGGCACCGACTTCCAGCTGCGCGTCTGGGAAGCCCTGCTGCGCATTCCGATGGGCAAGGCCTGCACCTACTCCTCGATCGCCGCCAGCATCGGCGCGCCGAGCGCGAGCCGCGCGGTTGGCGCGGCCGTCGGCGCCAATCCGATGTCCTTCGTCGTGCCCTGCCATCGCGCGCTCGGCAAATCCGGGGCGTTGACCGGCTATCACTGGGGCCTGACGCGCAAGCGCGCCATCCTCGGCTGGGAGGCGGGACAGGTCGGGTCTTGAAACATCGATTTTTTCGGTGATTGTTGCACAAAACCGCAGATCGAAGTATAAGCAAGTATTCTTACACTTATTGGCCCGCACAATAGGCGATGCAACCGGCGACAACCTGTGGTTTCGCCGGTTTTTCTCTTTGCCGGCAAGTCACTCCACTTAAGTTTACCCTAAATTAACCACGACAAAGCGAAGATACCTTTGCATTAAGTCGGACCAGCCGGCTTGATAGGAGGGTCTCGATGAAGTTCTTTCGCGCCGTCATCGGTGCGGCACTGCTGGTCGCCTGTATCGACCAGACCGCATCGGCCGCCACCGGAAACGTGTTGTTCAACGGCACGATCACCGCGACCTGCACGATCACGATCAATTCCAACGGCACGATGACCGTCAGCACCAACCTTCAGTCGCTGAGCTCCCACAATGCCGGCGGTTCGGCCGGCAGCGCCCAGGTCGACACCACGGGCGGCGTCACGCTCAGCGTCGACCCGGTCACGACCACCACCGTGCCGGCCTCGGATGTCACGGCCACCACATGGACCCCGACCGTCGCCACCTCCGGCGCGCAAACGATTGCCGAAACCGGAACGGCGACCGCGCTGACGGTACCCGGCACATCGACGGTCGCCGTCAACCTTGCCGGCACCAAGGGCGGCTCAAACCGCTTCTCCGCCGGCAACTACCAGGCGACCGTGACATTGCGCTGCGAATAGCCTCTCGCGAAAGG
>NZ_RZOS01000484.1:0-3960 GCF_004022605.1 Mesorhizobium sp. M4B.F.Ca.ET.089.01.1.1 | reverse complement strand
GTATTTACGGAGCCATTGTGATCTTCGGTCGATATGCCGTTCTGACAGCAGCACTATTCGGCCCCGCCGGCTGCATCGTTGGCGAAACTTTTGATGTCGTTTACCTACACCGGGACACAGACGGCAAGGATGCCTCGTGCTCAAGCGGCACGTATGGCGTCAGCATGTCCGGACGAAGCAAGAATCCTCCACTTAATGTCACGCGATGTGTCGCGGCTTGTGAGAAGGCCGGTTTTGTCGTTGTCGGAAGCTTCCCTCGCCCTGATCTCTCGATTGAGACAAAGGGGATTGGCAACATTCCGGAAAGTGAATGCATGATATCGCATAAATCCTGACGGCGATCATTTCCGCTGATCGTTCGGCTCAAGCGAATTGGTGTGACAAGGAAGGCGACGCTCCCTACATCAGGCCGTCAAAGGGAGCGATCCATGTCGGCGGAAGCGATTTCCGAAAGCAGTGCGAAGAGCGATTTCTGGGACGGCGTTCGGCTCTCGATGCCGGTCGTGGTCGCTTCGGCGCCATTCGCGCTGCTGTTCGGGGCAATCGCCGTCGACAATGGTTTCTCGGTCCTTGAGGCCTTCCTGATGAGCGCCCTGATCTTCGGCGGCGCCAGCCAGATGGTCGGCATCGAACTGTTCGGCCAGCATGTCGCGCCGTGGCTGATCGTGCTGTCGATCTTCGCCGTGAATTTCCGCCACGTGCTTTATTCCGCCGGCCTTGGCCGGCGCATCGCGCACTGGCCGGTGGTGCAGCAGGCGCTCGGCTTCTTCATCATGACCGATCCGCAATACGCCGTGTCGGAGGCGAGGGCGCAATCCGGCGAGACCGTCGGCTTTGCCTGGTATCTCGGGCTCGGCCTGCCGGTCTATGTGTTCTGGGTGGTCGAAAGCGCGCTTGGCGCGGTGTTCGGCAAGCTCATTCCCGACACGCATGCGCTGGGCATCGACTTCCTGCTGCCGATCTATTTCCTCGGCCTCGTCATGGGCTTCCGCAAGCGGCCGCTGTGGCTGCCTGTGGTCGTGGCGAGCGCCGTTGCCTCCACCATCGCCTACAAGACGGTGGGCTCGCCCTGGCACGTTTCCATCGGCGCCGTCGCCGGCGTGCTGCTCGCCGTCATATTGCCGCCGCATCACAGCGGCGTGGGGGAACGGCCATGAGCACCACCTTCTGGATCATCATCGCTGGTGCTGTCGCCACCTATCTCACCCGCGTCGGCGGGCACCTGGTCATCTCGCGCTTCGACAACGTCCATCCGCGCGTCGAGGCTGGCTTGAACGCCGTGCCGGCGGCGGTGCTGACCACGCTGGTGGCGCCGGCGGCGCTTGGCGCCGGTCCCGCGGAATGGGCGGCGCTGATCGTCGCCGCGGCCGTGTCGCTGCGCGGCGGGTTGATGTCGATGTTTTTGGCCGGTGCCGCCGTGCTGATACTGGCCAGGCAGTTCGCAGAGTAAGTTTCTGGTCCGAGCTGACTGCCGGTTCAATTTCGTTGTGCGCGTCGGTGCCGCCCTTCATTGCCCTGCCGGGCATTTCTCCCCGTATAGTGACGGGGAGAAAGACGCCCTCATCGATGGTTTCGCCAATCGCTGACGTTGCAAGATAGCGCCGACGTCACAGTCAGCCCCTTCTCCCCGTCACTATACGGGGAGAAGGTGCCGGCAGGCGGATGAGGGGCAGCGCTGACCTTCCAAGTTGTTGGATTCAGATCTTGGCGTCGTGCGGCAGCGGCGCGGTGGCCTTCTCCAGCCACGCCAGCGTCTCGCCGTCGAGCATCGGGCCGATCTCGGCCAACACGCGGGCGTGATAGGTGTCGAGCCAATGCAACTCGTCGCGCGTCAGCAGATCGGTGCGAACTAGGCGCTTGTCGATCGGCGCCAGCGTCAGCGTCTCGAAGCCGTGCATTGCGATGTCGCCGCCTTCTACCTGCTCGGCGGCCGTGACCAGCACGAGGTTCTCGATGCGGATGCCGTAGGCGCCTTCCTTGTAGTAGCCAGGCTCGTTGGAGAGCATCATGCCGGCGAGCAGCTTCTCGGTGCCGGTGCGGGCGATGCGTTGCGGGCCTTCATGGACGGCAAGGTAGGAGCCGACGCCATGGCCGGTGCCGTGGGCGAAGTCGCAGCCGTGCCTCCACAGCGCCACGCGCGCCACGGCGTCGATCTCCGAGCCGCGCGTGCCGGCGGGAAAGCGCAGCATGGAAATGCCGATCATGCCCTTCAGCACCAGGGTGAAGCGCTCGCGCATCTCCTCGGTGGGTTGGCCGACCGGCACGGTGCGGGTGATGTCGGTGGTACCGTCCTGATACTGGCCGCCGGAATCGAGCAGGAACAGTTCGCCGTCGGCGAGCTTGCGACTGGTGGCGCGGGAGACACGGTAGTGCATGATGGCGCCGTTCGAGCCGGCGCCGGAAATGGTGTCGAAGGAAACGTCGCGCAGCGGCATCTGGGTTTCCTCGCCGGTCTGCCGGCGGGTTTCCTCGAGCCTGGTGACCACGGCGATCTCGTCCAGCGTGCCCGGCTGTTGTCGGTCGAGCCAGCAGAGCAGCTTGGCCACCGCCGCGCCGTCGCGGCGGTGCGCGGCGCGGCTGCCGTTGATCTCGGCCTGGTTCTTGGTGGCGCGGGGGATGCGGGCCGGATCGGGCGCTGAAACCACCGAACCGCCATTGTCCTCGACCAGCATTCTCAGCCTTTCGGCCGCCAGAACAGGGTCGAGCGCGATCCTGGCGCCGCCCTTGGCCAGCGCGACAACGGCGGCTTCGAATTCGCCGGGCTCGTGCAGGTCGGCAAGCTGGGTGAGATAGGCGGCGACCATGCGCGGGAATTTGCGCTGATCCATGAAGAGCTGGTGCTTGCCGTCGGCGGCAAGGATCGCGAAGCCCAGCGCCAGCGGCGTGTGCGGCACGTCGCCGCCGCGGATGTTGAAGACCCAGGCTATCGAGGACGGGTCGGTGAGCACCGCATGGGTCGCGCCGTCCTTGTCGATCGCTGCCGCCAGCCGCGCCAGCTTATCCTTGGCCAGTTCGCCGGCGAAACCGATCGGATGGATTTCGACCGGCGCCACGGGCGGCTCGGGCTGGTCTTTCCAGATGATGTCGATGGGATTCTGGTCGAGCGGCACCAGGGTCGCGCCGGACTGCTCGGCCGAGGCCTTCAGGGCCTTGACTTCGCTCAGCGTGTGCAGCCATGGGTCGAAGCCCAAGCGTGCACCCTTGCCGAGATTGTCCTTGATCCAGGTGGCAGGCGGGTTGTCGATGAGGCTCTCGATGGCGAAGATGTCGAGATCGACTTCGTTGCGCACCTGCAGCGTGTAGCGCCCGTCGACGAAGACGAAGGCGCGGTCGCTAAGGACGATGGCGACGCCGGCCGAGCCGCTGAAGCCGGTCAGCCATTTCAGCCGCGCCGAGCGGTCGGCCACATACTCGCCCTGGTGCTCGTCCGCGCGGGGAACAATGAAACCATCGAGCTTGTTCTCAGCCAGCCATTGCCGCAGCAGCGCCACGCGCGGCTTGCCGACAGACGGATCGCCCGCCGAGTCGAAGGTCTGGAACATGATGGGCCTCCTCTGTCGACGCGACCGTAGCGTATGGCCCCGAAAACCGGAATCGATTTCCGGAGGGACGGATTGGTCCAGTTTCAGCGCTTGAGATGGATCGTCACCCAGCCCTCGCGGTGCAGGGTGCGAACGTGGCGGAAGCTCTGGCCGACATAGGCCGAGACCACGGCATCGCGCTGGCGATCGAGAATGCCGGACAGCACGAGCGAGCCGCCGAGCCTGATGTGCTTCGCCATCTCCGGCGCCAGCCGCATCAAAGGCCGCGCCAATATGTTGGCGACGATGAGATCGAAGGGCGCGCGCCTGCCGAAGATCGGGTGGTGGAAGCCCGGCGCGGTCACGGTTTCGACCAGCGCCTTGACATGGTTGAGGCGGGCATTGGCGGCGGCGACCTTGACGGCGACCGGGTCGATGT
>NZ_RZOS01000483.1:0-3962 GCF_004022605.1 Mesorhizobium sp. M4B.F.Ca.ET.089.01.1.1 | reverse complement strand
GATCAGAAGTATCCAGGGCAGCACGATAGCGAGCACGATGGCGACGCCGCGCTGTTCGCCTTCGATCGCGACTGGCGCTGGCTCCTCAAGCTGAAGATCCTTCGCGGCGTCGCCATCGTGCTCGCTATCGTGCTGCCCTGGATACTTCTGATCAGCTGGAAAAGCGGCGGCGCCTTTTTCCAGGAGGCGGTCGGCAAGGACATGCTGACCAAGGTAGCTCAGGGCGAGGAATCGCATGGCCTGCCGCCCGGCTTCTACATGCTGACCTACTCGCTGTTCATGTGGCCGTTCGGCCTGATCGCGGTCGGCGCCGGGCTGCAGGCGATCAACCGCTTCTGGGATGACCCGCGCCTGCGCTTCTGCCTCGCCTGGTACATCCCGTTCTGGCTGGTCTTCGAGGCGATCCCGACCAAGCTGCCGCACTATGTCATGCCGGCCTATCCCGGCATGGCGCTGCTGATCGGCTGGCTGCTGACATTGAAGCCTGAGGAGGCCAACGCACCGTTGAAGCGCTGGCAAAGCTGGCTGTGGTGGGCGACCGCTTTCGGCCTTGCTGTGGTCAGCATAGGCCTTGCCGTCGTCTGCATCGGCGCGCCGATCTATCTCGCCAGGACGTTTTCGTGGTGGAGCATTCCCGCCGCGCTCGCCGCGCTGGCAGCCGGTTACCTGGCCTTCCCGCGCAAGCTGCAGGTGCCGCTCGGCCGCATCGGGGCCATCGCCATCTGCGCCGGCATCACCTTTTCGCTGCTGTTCGGCGTCATCGCGCCATCGCTGAGGCCGATCTGGCTAAGCCCGGCGATCAAGGTCGCGGTCGACGCCAACCGGCCATGCGACACCACCGTGCTCGCCTCCGCCCAGTACCATGAGCCGAGCCTCGTCTTCCTGGTCGGAACCAGGACCGTGCTCACCGATGTCGACGGCGTCGCGAAGCACCTGCTGGCCGATCCCGCCTGCGCGATTGGACTGGCATCGGTCAAGGACGAGCAGAAGCTGAACGAATTGCTGGCGGTCCAGGGCAAATCGGCAAGCCGTCTCGCCGAGATTGACGGCCTCAACTATTCGTCGGGGGACAAGCTGGCGCTCGGCCTCTACCGGGTGGCCAAGTGAGGAATGGCGTCGGCCCGCGAATGCCCCTATAAGCTCGCGCCCAGCCATGCTCTCTAGCCCGCCCAAGCTTTACCGTCGCTCGCTCGGCAACTTCCTCGACACGATCCGCATCGTGAAGAGGCGCTTTGCTGTGCGTGCGGCACGCTATCCCGAGATTCCATGGCTGGTCTGGCTGTTTGCCTGGCTGCTGCTCGCGGCGGCGGTCTTCTTCAGCCTGGACAGCGCCGCCGGCAGGATGCGCGGGGTGTGGATGCCGGGCTTCGTCCATTTCACCGACTTCTTCACCGATTTCGGCCTCGGCGGCTGGTACCTCATTCCCGCAGCGCTTTGCCTCGTCGCCGCCAATCTGACGGATTGGCGCAGCCTGTCCAGGCGAACGCGGCTTTTCGTCTACAACTGGACCTGCTTCGCCTTCCTTGTGCTTTGCGCCGTCGGCCTCTCCGGCCTGGCGGTCAATCTGCTGAAATACGGCATCGGCCGGGCGCGGCCGCTTTATTTCACCGATTTCGGGGTGCTGTCGCTGCACCCGTTCGCCATGGATGCGCGCTTTGCCGGCTTTCCCTCCGGCCATGCCACGACGATGGGCGCGGTGTTCGGCGTTCTGTTGCTGCTTTTCCCGAGGAGCTGGTACATCGCGCTGGCGGTCACCGCCTGCATTGCCTCGACACGCGTATTCGTCGGCGCTCATTATCCGAGCGACACGGTTGCCGGCTTTGGACTGGGGCTGGCTTTCGCGATCGCCACGGGGCTGGTCTTCGCCCGGCTGGGTTTCATCTTCCGCCGGCCGTCGTCGCAACGGCCGGAGCGCAAGAGGACATTCCGGCTGGGATGGCCCAACGCAGCCCGGCGCCGCGAATTGATGGCGAAGCAGAGCGGACGGCTCAGCGCCGACCACCCATAAGACGCTTTATCTCAGCCGCTTCGGCCTCGGATCGGCCAGCTCGCCCGCCAGCCTGCGGTCGAGATAGTCGGCGCATTCCTGCAGCAGAAGGTCGGCGTCATTGGCGAAGAAATGGTTGGCGCCCGGCAAGGTCTTCTGCGTGATGGTGATGCCCTTTTGGGTATGCAGCTTGTCGACCAGCGCTTGCACGTCCTTGGGCGGCGCCACCTTGTCGGCGTCGCCGTGGATGATGAGGCCCGACGACGGGCAGGGCGCCAGGAACGAGAAGTCGTAGGTGTTGGGCTGCGGCGCGATCGAGATGAAGCCCTCGATCTCCGGCCGGCGCATCAGCAACTGCATGCCGATCCACGACCCGAACGAATAGCCGGCGACCCAGCAGCTCTTGGAATCCGGATGCAGCGACTGCACCCAGTCCAGCGCCGCCGCCGCGTCCGACAATTCGCCGGTGCCGTGGTCGAACTCGCCCTGACTGCGGCCGATGCCGCGGAAATTGAAGCGAAGCGTGGTAAAATCGCGCTTCTGGAACATGTAGAAGAGGTCGTAGACGATCTTGTTGTTCATCGTGCCGCCGAACTGCGGGTGCGGGTGCAGCACGATGGCGATCGGCGCGCTCTTTTCCTTGGAAGGCTGGTAGCGACCTTCCAGGCGACCGGCCGGACCGGCAAAAATGACCTCAGGCATAAAATACTCCACGTGGCAAACGAACGCGCTCAGCCCGGAACAACTCTTCCGCTGGCCCCAGCTTCTGTGGCCTTGACGCCGGGCAAGCGTCTTCTTAGAAGCTAGTTTAGAATTGTTCAAAACTGGGTGGCCGAAACCCGCTGGCTCGACCGCCCTTTCCGCAAGCCGCGTAAATAGGACGGCTTGCCTTGCGATTTCAAGGAAATAACGCGCTACCCTTGGCGAATGGCTTTCGACGGGACCAATTGAAGGAAAATGGCCGCAACTCGCGCCTATCTCGACTACAACGCCAGCGCGCCGCTGCTTGAAGAGGCGCGCTCGGCGATGATTGCCGCGCTGGGTGCCGCCAATCCGTCCTCGGTCCACACGGAGGGCCGCGCCGCGCGCCGCCTCATCGAGGACGCAAGGCGCGACGTCGCTGCATTGGTGAATGCCAAGGCCGCGCATGTCGTGTTCACGTCGGGCGCGACCGAAGCCGCCGCGACCCTGCTTTCGCCGGACTGGCAGATGGGACGCGGCACTGTCCGCATGAGCCGACTCTATGTCTCGGCGGCAGACCACCCTTGCGTTCTTAACGGTGGACGCTTCCCAGCGGCGCAGATGACCCGCATCGGCGTCGATCGAAATGGAATCGCCGATCTCGATGAACTGGCTGCGGTTCTCGCCGCGCACGACAAGAGCGACGGCCTGCCGCTGGTCGCGATCCATGCCGCCAACAATGAGACCGGCGTTATCCAGCCTGTCGAGCGCATCGCCGAAATCGTCAGGGCGGCGGGTGGCGTGCTGGTGATCGACGCCGTGCAGGCGGCCGGGCGGATTCTGATCGATATGTCAGCCGGTTACGCCGATTATCTTATCCTGTCGTCGCACAAGATCGGCGGCCCCAAGGGCGTCGGCGCCATCGTCGCCGCGGCCGATCTGATGATGCCGAAGCCATTGATCAACGGCGGCGGCCAGGAAAAGGGCCATCGCGCCGGCACCGAAAACCTCCCCGCCGTCGCTGGTTTCGGCGCGGCGGCGCGTCAGGCGCTGGCCGGTCTGCGCGACATCGATTTGGTGGCGCGGCGCCGCGACGAGATCGAGGTCCTGGTAAAAACCCTGGCGCCGGACGCGGAAATCTTCGGAAATGGCGCGCAAAGGCTTGCCAACACGACATTCTTCGCTATTCCCGGCGTCAAAGCCGAGACGGCGCAGATTGCCTTCGATCTCGCCGGCGTGGCGCTGTCGGCAGGGTCGGCCTGTTCGTCGGGCAAGGTCGGGCCGAGCCATGTGC
>NZ_RZOS01000482.1:0-3975 GCF_004022605.1 Mesorhizobium sp. M4B.F.Ca.ET.089.01.1.1 | reverse complement strand
GGCGGCTGCCGTCAGCACGGCGTGATCGCCGAGATTCGCGCCTTCCTCGAAATTGAGCTGGAACAGCCGGCGCACCAGCCGGTTCTGCACCTCCTCGCCGGCGGCGCCCGCCCAGCGGATGACGCGGTGCGCGTCGAGCGTATTGGCTGCCACCTTGATGGCGTCGAAGGCGAAATGGATCCCTTCAGCCTCGCCCAGCGGCTCGATGCGGGCATGGATCTGGCGAACGCGCTCCTCGCTGCCGAACTTGGCGATCATGTAGTCGCGGCGATCCATGCCTTCGGGCGGGATGGTGGGGTCGAGCTGGAACGGCCGCCAGCGGACATGCACCTCGACGTCGCCGGCGGCGGCAATCGCCCTGTCGAGCCGTTTCTGGCCGATAAAGCACCACGGGCAGACGACATCGGATACGACATCCACCGTGACGGAATTCTCGCCGCTCATCCGCTTCTCCTGTCCGCAATTCAGTTCGGCTTGCGCCACCAGCTTGGCAGCTGATAGCCGAATATGGGGGTCTTTTGCGGATGTTCCAGATAATTCCAGTAAGCGAGCCATTGCTGCGCGTTGTACTGCATCGGCACCATATAGTTGCCGGAGATCAGCAGCCGGTCGAGGACACGAACGGCGGCGACATAGTCTTCCTTGGAACGCGCCCTCAGCATCGCATCGATCGCCGCGTCCACGGCCGGGTCGGCGACGCCGGCAAGGTTGAACGATCCTTCGGCCCTGGCGGCGGAAGAACCCCAGCGGCCGATCTGCTCGATGCCCGGCGACAATGAGTTGTTGAAGCCGCTGGAGCCGATCAGCACCTCGAAATCGAAACGCTGCTTGCGCGACTGGATCTGGTCGCCGTCAAGGCTGCGGATGGTCATCTCGATGCCGATCTTCTCCAGCGTGCGCTGGTAAATGGCGGCGAGCCGCTCCTCATCCTGCGAGGCGGTCAGGATCTCGAAGCCAAAGGGATTACCCTGCGGGTCGTGCATCACGCCGTCCTTGACCGTGTAGCCCTCGCTCTTCAGCAGCTCGAAAGCCACTCTCAGCACCTTGCGGTCCTGGCCCGAGCCGTCGGTGACCGGCGGCCGCCAGCTGCCGTCCATGACATTGGCGGGCACGCGGCCGGGGTAGGGCGCCAGCAGCGCCTTTTCCCTGTCGTCGGCCGGATGGCCGAGCGCGGAAAGCTCGGAATTCTGCCAGTAGCTCATGGTCCGGCTGTACTTGCCGCCGAACAGGTTCTTGTTCGCCCATTCGAAGTCGTAGAGCATGCCCAGCGCGCGCCGGACGACCGGGTTGGAGAACTTCGGCAGCCTGGTGTTGAACAGGAACCCGGTCACGACGGGCGGAATGCCGGTGTCGAAGGTCTCGGCGACGACGTCGCCCTTGCGGAAGGCAGGAAAGTCGAGATCGCGTTCGCGCTTGACCGGGTCGGTCTCGTCGTCGATGGCGCAGATGCCTTTCTTGAACGCCTCGGTCTTGGCGTTGGCATTTAGGAAGTACTCGATGGTGATCTGGTCGAAATTGTCGAAGCCGCGCTTCGAAGGGACATCCTTGGCCCAATAGTCGGGATTGCGCTTGAACACGATGCGCTGGCCGGGCACCACCTGCGCCACCGTGTAGGGGCCGCTGCCGGTCACAGGCTTCAGCGTCGTCTTGTCGAAGCTGTCCTTGTCGAAGGCATGCTTCGGGATGATCGGCGTCAGCGCGACGATCAGCGGAAACTCGCGGTCGGCCTTGTCGTTGAAGGTGAAGCGCACGCTGCGGTCGCCGGTCTTTTCCAGCTTGGCGATCTTGGCCATGCGGTCGCTGTAGGGCGGGCGGCCCTTGTCGGTGAACACGTCGTAGGTGAACAGCACGTCGTCCGGCGTCACCGGCTGGCCGTCCGACCATTTTGCGTTGGGATTGAGATGGAACTCGATCGACTTGCGTTCCGGATCCATGTCGGCGCTGTCGGCGAGCAGGCCATAGAGGCTGAAGGGCTCGTCATAGTTGCGCTGCATCAGCGGCTCGAAGACCAGATTGCCGTAGATCGT
Organism: Mesorhizobium sp. M4B.F.Ca.ET.089.01.1.1; assembly: GCF_004022605.1. NCBI lineage: Bacteria > Pseudomonadati > Pseudomonadota > Alphaproteobacteria > Hyphomicrobiales > Phyllobacteriaceae > Mesorhizobium > Mesorhizobium sp. M4B.F.Ca.ET.089.01.1.1. Next base: position 1,948 of record NZ_RZOS01000482.1, on the reverse strand, counting down.
ATCCATCATGCCGCGTGCCGTGGTGCGCAGGCTTTTCAGGATGAACGGGTTGAGATTGTCGAAGCTGCCGACGACGCAATAGGTGATGCTGCCGCCTTTCGGCGCATCGGGATTGACGTAGTCGAAATGCGTAAAGTCCGCCGGCAGCGCCGGCTCGCCCTGCATGGCGATGGCATGCTTCGGCTCCGACAGCGCCGGTCCAGCAGCAAGGGTCAGAAACGAGGTCGCGGCGATCAGCCAAACGAGAACGCGGCCCATGACCGTCTCCTTGCCAGGCGGCTTGATGATTCGGAATGCACCCTAGAGCATTTCGTGCTCCGATTGAATCGTTACGGCACGGGGACCGAGCTGCAGGAGCTCGGCGACCGCGGGCGGCCGGCGGAGCTGCGCCAAGAATTGCGGCCGACGGGCTGGATTCGCCATCGCTGGCAGTGTAACAGGCGCTCCGAAGTCATGCTGTTGCCTCATTTCGGCAACAGGTAGCAGGACCACACGGCACGAAGAAGCCGGTCCCGGGATCATTGAGAGGAAGTACACCATATGACGAGCCTGAACAGCAACGCGTACCGCCTTTCGGTCCTGGCCGCAGGCGTGATCGGCTTTCTGGGCGCAGAACTTCCGGCTGCCTCCGCGCAGCAGCAGCAGATTCCGCAGGGCTGGTTCAAGGCCTGCACCAAGCAGGAAGATGTCGACATCTGCAATGTCCAGAACATCGTCACCGCCGGCAACGGCCAGCTCGTCACCGGCATCAGCCTGATCGAGCTGAAGGGCAAGGTGAACCGCAAGGTGTTCCAGGTCACGGTCCCGACCGGCCGTCTGGTCCCTCCCGGAATCGGCCTGCAGATCGACACCGGCAAGGCGCAGAAGCTCGACTATGTGATCTGCTTCCCCGACCGCTGCGTGGCCGAAGTGCCGCTGACCGACCAGCTCGTCGCCTCGTTCAAGAAGGGCCAGGCGATCACGCTGACCTCGGTCAATTTCCAGAACCAGCCGAACCCGATCAAGGTCGCGCTGACCGGCTTCAGCGGCGCCTATGACGGTCCGCCGCTGCAGCAGTCGGACATCGAGGACCGGCAGAAGAAGCTGAAGGACTTCGTGGCAAAGAACAACCAGGCCTTCTCCAAGAAGCTCAAGGAAGAGCAGGACAAGGCGAAGACCGCCAACTGATCGCCGGGGACTCCTGAGGGAGTCTTCCGGCTTCGAAAAAAAGCGGGGCATGCCCCGCTTTTTTTGCGCCTCAATGCCGCGACTGTCGTTTCGGTTCGTAGCGACCGTCCGGCCGCTTGTCGAACATCTCGCCGATCTGCGGATGGCGCACCGGCTCGCCCGACTTGTCCTCGAGCAGGTTCTGCTCGGAGACATAGGCGATGTATTCCGTTTCGGAGTTCTCTGCGAGAAGGTGATAGAAGGGCTGGTCCTTGCGCGGCCGCACGTCGGCCGGTATCGCCTCGTACCATTCCTCGGTGTTGGCGAATTGCGGGTCGACGTCGAAGATGACCCCGCGGAACGGAAACAGCCGGTGGCGAACCACTTGTCCGATCGAGAATTTGGCCGTTTTCATCGCACTCACCACTCAGGTTCCAAGGCGCCGTCGGTGACCGCGCAAAGGCGCCTAAGATCTTGAATTTACGCGCTGCGCCGCCAAAAATCGACCCCGACTTTCGGTTGGTGCCTATTTGGCGCAGACGCCGCGTCAATTCAACGCCAAAGCACCGCTCCTATGCCAAGCAACGAGCTGGCGGAGCCGAGGGTTTCCGGCCTGCGGCGGAAATGTCCGGCGAACCTACCGCCGGGACTGCTTGCGCAACCCGCCGGCAAGCGCCTGGAAGCCGCTGCCGGGCCTCAGCCCTTCGCGCATGAAAAAGGCGCGCAACGGCGCGAAGCTGCCGAGCACGCCGAGGCCGGCGCTGCGCGCCAACTGCGCCGGCAGCATGTCGGAGAGCAGGGA
>NZ_RZOS01000481.1:0-3979 GCF_004022605.1 Mesorhizobium sp. M4B.F.Ca.ET.089.01.1.1 | reverse complement strand
CTGCGTAGTAGCGCTCGGAGGTGTCGATGTTGTGGTTGTAGTAGTCGAGCCCGGCCCGTTTGAGCCTTTGCGCCTGATCGAGGTCGAGCATGCCGAGCGTCATGCAGGTCTCCATGCCGAGCGCCTTGACACCCTCGACCATGGCGACCACCGCGTCCATGTCGCGCTCCTTGGGGCTGCGCCACGCGGCGGCCCCCATGCAATAGCGTGTGGCGCCGGCATCGCGGGCCTTCGTCGCCTCGGCGATGACGCGCTGGACCTCCATCAGCTTCGAAGCCTTGAGGCCGGACTGATGATGCGCGGACTGGCTGCAATAGCCGCAATCCTCGGGGCAGCCGCCGGTCTTGATCGAGAGCAGGCGCGACAACTGCACCCGGTTGGGATCGAAATTCTCACGATGGATCGTCTGGGCCCGGAACAGCAGGTCATTGAACGGTAGATCGTGGATAGCCTGGGCTTCCGCCCGGGTCCAAGGCGGAAGCGCCCAACCGAGAGGGTCCGATGTCAGGTCCGGGCCAAGTTCCGCGTTCATTCCACCTCCATCAGGCAAAAGCGTTTGGGTATCAGCCAAGAAAACGGGCTTCGGAGCCCGTCACGATCTGCCCACCAGCGCCGGCACGGGCAGGACGTTGTTGGTTTCGTTGAGTATGCAGAAGCTGTAGCCTCCGCCCGCATCGCGCTCGACCGAATAGGTAAGGCGGTCGAGGATCCGATTATCCTTGTCGAAGGTCAGCACACGCGGTTTGAGCGCGGTGAGCTCCGCCTGGTCCACATAGACCGAGTTGCAGATGATGACCTGGTCGCCTGGCTGGCAGGTGCGGGCCGCGGCGCCGTTGAGAATGCAGCAGCGCGAGCCGCGTTCGCCGAGGATGACATAGGTCGAAATCCGCGCGCCCGAATTCTTGTTCCAGATCTCGACAAACTCCATCGGCAGGATGCCTGCCTGTTCGCAATGGTCGGGATCGAGCGTGACCGAGCCGTGATAATCGAGATTGGCCTCGGTGACGTGGATGCCGTGCAGCTTGCCGGCAACGATTTTGCGCATCCCTTCCTCCAAAACGACTTTCGATCCTGCCCCACCGCCCCCTGGGGGCCCGTGTGGTGTCGGACGCTAGCCCGTGGTTTCTTGGCCGTGAGCGGATAAACGCTCCCTTCTGATCGCGTCGCATGACTCATTGAAAGCGACGTCCAAAAGGTAGCCGATAAGTTCCAGCCCCTGCGAGGCAGCCAGCTGGCGCAGCTCATCGAGCCGGCAGACAATTACGCCGAGCGCTTCGACGCGGTCTTTTGCTTGTCCCTTTTCCGTCAACTCTCCCTCCCCACCCATGGAACCGTATTGCCATTCATTGCGCAGCCTTTCGTCGGCAATCGGTGGAGGTGCAACTGGAGCGGACCTGTCGCAGGTCATCCTGCGGCCAAAGGAGTTCCTGCGATTGCGGTTCATGTCCTCTCCGTCAGTTCAGATGCCTGCGGCAATTCCGGTCAGCCGGCATATCCAGGCCGATGTCGAGGATGGGGGCACTGTGGGTGAGCCAGCCGACCGAGACAAGGTCGACCCCGGTCGCAGCAATTGCCGGAGCCGTTCTCGGGGTCACCCGACCCGAGGCCTCGGTGATCGCGCGTCCGCCGACCATAGCCACAGCCTGGGCCAGGTCCTCGGGCGACATGTTGTCGAGAAGTACGGCGTCGACGCTCGCCTGCAGCGCCATCTCCAGTTGGTCCAGCGTGTCGACCTCGACCTCGATCTTGACCATGTGACCTATGGCGCCACGCGCCCTCTCGATCGCGGTGCGGATGTCACCGGCAATAGCGATGTGATTGTCCTTGATGAGCACGGCATCGTCGAGCGCGAAGCGGTGGTTGGCGCCGCCACCGGCGCGCACGGCATATTTTTCCAGGACACGCAGTCCAGGCGTCGTCTTTCTTGTGCAAACGATCTTTGCGTTATAGCCCCGCACCGCATTGACCAGCGAGGCTGTCGCCGTTGCGATGCCGCTCAGCTTGCAGAGAAAATTGAGCGCCGTCCGTTCCGCCGTCAGCAGGCTGCGCGCCGGGCCGCTTACGACCGCGATAGTCTCCCCGGCCGAAACCTTGCCGCCCTCCGGACAGCGCAACTGCATGCTGATCCCAGGATCGACCAGCAGAAAGGCAAACATGACCAGATCGAGCCCGGCAACGACACCAGCCTGCCGGGCATTCAACGCGAGCGTCGCCTTGCAATCGGCGGGGATGATCGCATCGCTCGTGATGTCGCCGGCCCTGCCAAAATCTTCCAGAAGGGCGCTGCGCACGATCGGTTCCAGGATGATCTGGGGAAGCGGTGCAAGGGAAGTCATATCAACGGCTCCGTTCGGATCTCTGCCAGCTGAGCGCGACGGCGTTCTCAAAGGCTGTGCAGAGCGTCAGTCGCGAGGGGAGGGCGGCAGCATCGCGCCCAGTGAAATCGGACCGGTAGTGCGAACCGCGGCTTTCCTCGCGGCGGAATGCTGCGATCGCGATCAACAGCGCAACCAGGGCCGGGTCGGCCGCGGCCGTCTCGCCAACGGCGATCGGCAGAAGGGTTGAGATCGCCTCGCGCAGCACTTTGCCATTTCGAAAGATGCCAAGCGCATTGGAGACAAGTTGGCGTACAGGTGAGGGGTCGGGTCGCAATGGAAAGACTGCCGGCAGCCTGGGCCATTGCCAGCCGGCTGAGGTGCCGGCCACACTTGCCGCGACCCAGGCGGCTGTTGCAACGGCTTCGCTCAGCGAGTTGCTGGCGAGACGGTTGGCGCCATGCAGCCCTGTGCATGCGACCTCGCCGCAGGCCCACAAGCCGCCAACGGAACTGAGCCCTTCAGCGTCTACCGCCACGCCGCCCATGTGATAGTGAGCCGCCGGACGCACGGGAATGGGCTCCATGGCCGGATCAATGCCGGCCTGCTTGCAAGCGGCGTCGATCGCCGGGAAGCGTTCTGCGAATTTTTGCCCGAGGCATCGCCTGGCGTCGAGATAGACACGATGCCCGGCGGCGAGCTGATTGGCGATTGCGCGGGCGACCACGTCGCGCGATGCGAATTCAGCGCCAGGTATAGCGGCAAGGAAGCGGTGACCGTATTCGTCCACCAGCACCGCGCCTTCGCCCCGTACCGCTTCGCTTATAAGCAGCATTGGCCGGCGCGGCGTGTCGAGCGCGGTCGGGTGGAACTGCAAGAATTCCAGATCGGCGAGCTCCGCGCCGGCACAGGCGGCCAGCGCAAGGCCATGCCCGTATGAGGAAAGCGGGTTCGTGGTATCGCCAAAGAGGCCGCCGATACCGCCAGTCGCAAGCACCACACGGCGGGTGGGCAAAGCAAACATGCCACTGTGCAGGACGGCCAACAAGCCCACAATGCCGCCCTCTGCAACGACCAGGCGAAGGGCTGTCGCACCTTCCATGATTGTGATCGAACGGGTTCGCCGCGCCACGGCGAGCAGCGCGCTGAACAACTCGCGGCCGGTGCCATCTCCGGCGGCATGGACAATGCGGCGCCGCGAATGAGCCGCCTCCAGGCCGAGCCGCAGTTTTCCGTCTAACGCGCGGTCGAAAGGAGCGCCCAGACGAATGAGGTGGTCGATGGTTGCGGGGACTGACTCGACGACTCGCCTGGCGATCGCTTCATTGCAAAGGCCGTCGCCGGCAGCGAGCGTGTCGGTCAGATGGAGTTCGGGGCTGTCGTCATCCCCCAGGCTCGCGGCAAGGCCGCCCTGGGCCAGCGTGCTTGAGGTTTCGGTTCCGAGCGGAGCGCGGGAAAGAATAACGACCGGCTGTGGCGCCAGGTGAAGCGCGGTCATCAGGCCGGCGATGCCAGCGCCGACAATGACCGGCACCCCGCCAATGTCATGGACGTCTGGGGTCATACGAAGAGCATGCGCTCGACGGCCCAGCGGGCCCGCTCGGCGACACGCGGATCGATCGTGATGACGTGACGGTTTTCCTCGATCGCGCTGCGGATGTTAC
>NZ_RZOS01000480.1:0-3990 GCF_004022605.1 Mesorhizobium sp. M4B.F.Ca.ET.089.01.1.1 | reverse complement strand
CGACCGATTGGTCAGAAGTTTCGACGACATCGACCGGGTGCTTTCTGACCTGGCGGCCTCGCCCGCGCAATCCGTGGTCCGCGTCAGCGTCGAACCATCGCTCGCCGCCGTGTGGCTGGTCCCGCGGCTCAATCGCTTTCGCCAATTGCGGCCCGACATCGACGTGTCGCTGGAAGTCGATGTGCGACCGATCGAGTTCCGCAGCGATCAGCCCGAACTCGCCTTGCGTTTCAGCGCGCACGCCACGTCATGGCCGCGCGCTGAAGCCGAGCGCCTGGTCTCGACTGTCGATTCACCTGTCTTGTCACCGGGCTTGCTGGCATCGGGCCCTCCCCTGGAAAAGCCGATCGACCTTCGCCATTACACCCTGCTGCACGAAGAAAACCGCCAGGGTTGGGCGCGCTGGTTCCAGGCTGCCGGCGTGCCCGCCGACGCGGTAGCCGCGCGAGGCCCGATGCTGGCAGACATCTCGCTTTCGAAGCAGGCGGCCCTGCTCGGCCATGGCGTGGCCCTCGGCGATCTCCTACAGGTCGGCGAGGAACTCGCGTCAGGCACTTTGATAAAGCCGTTCGACATCGATGTTGCTTCCGGCGCCTATTGGCTGGTGGCCAGGAGCTTGCGGGATCTGCCGGAACCCGCCAAGGCGTTCGCCGAGTGGATCAGAAGCGAGTTCGCCGTGACCAGAAGAGCTGCCTAGCCCGATCCTCAGGCCGCCTGCCCGGCCCGCTTCCTCTCGATCTGGCCGATGGCGTCGACCACGGCATCGAAGGTCAGCATGGTCGAGGCATGGCGCGCCTTGTAGTCGCGCACCGGCTCCAGGAATTTGAGGTCGGCGAAGCGGCCCTCGGGCGGCGCGCCGTTTTCCTTCAACATCTTCAGCATGGTTTCGCGCACTGCGCGCAACTCATCGGCGTGGGCGCCGACGACATTCTGGGCCATGATCGAGGACGAGGCCTGGCCGAGCGCACAGGCCTTCACGTCATGCGCGAAATCGGTGACGACGTCGCCGTCCATCTTGAGGTCGACGGTGACGGTCGAGCCGCACAGCTTGGAATGCGCGCGCGCCGTCGCATCGGGCTGCTCGAGCCGGCCGATCCGGGCGATGTTCCCGGCGAAGCCGAGGATTTTCGCATTGTAGACGTCGTCGATCATATTTTTCCAATCTGTCGCCGCCCAGCGAACAAGGATTGCCGCTGATGCGTCTTTCATTCGCTCGGCACGACCATATATAATGCTGGCAGTCGGGCATCGACAAGGCAGCCAAAAGCCGCCATCGCTGCCCAAATTTGTTCACGCCGCTTGCGGGCTGGAAACCGGGCGAGTTTCTAACACCCGAAAGGTCGTGGTCCGTTCAACTCGTTCCTCCTGAGAGAGGGACTACGGGAGACGCCTTTTATGGATGCCGTCATCAAGAAACTCATGCCACCCTCCGAATACATGGAGAAGCCGATCACCGATCGGCCGAGCGAAGCCGAGGTCGAGGCCGCCGTGCGCACGCTGCTGCGCTGGACCGGCGACAATCCGGATCGCGAGGGCCTGATCGACACGCCGAAGCGTGTGACCAAGGCGTTCCGCGAAATGTTCAACGGCTACGACATGTGCCCGGCCGACGAACTCGGCCGCACCTTCGAGGAAGTCGCCGGCTATGACGACCTCGTCATCGTCAGGGACATAAAATTCCATTCGCATTGCGAGCACCACATGGTGCCGATCATCGGCAAGGCGCATGTCGGCTACCTGCCCGACGGCAAGGTCGTCGGCCTTTCCAAGATCGCCCGCGTCGTCGATATCTTCGCCCATCGCCTGCAGACGCAGGAAGCGATGACGGCGCAGATCGCCGGCGTCATCCAGGACGTGCTCAATCCGCGCGGGGTCGCCGTCATGATCGAGGCCGAGCATATGTGCATGGCCATGCGCGGCATCCGCAAGCAGGACTCCACCACGCTGACCTCGACCTTCACCGGCGTCTTCAAGGACACGCCCGAGGAGCAGGTCCGCTTCGTCACCATGGTGCGCGGCTGATCGTCGGCCGTCACCTGCCAAAGGCGTAGGCTTAGTCGAAAATGGTGGTTTCCGAGGTCCGGAGCTGAGCGTATGAAAAGTACGTGAGCACTGGAAGCGGCGGAAGCCGCCATTTTGCATGGCCCAGCCTCCCCTGAATATCTTTAATAGCTAAGGACCGGCGATGTCGGCACTGCAATTCCCAGAGGCTCCATCAGACAAGAAAGCGCTGGAGGAAGGCACCGCCTTTTCGCCGCGCTTCGATGCAGCCGGCCTTGTCACCGCGGTCGTCACCGACGCCGAGGACGGCAAGCTGCTGATGGTCGCGCACATGAATGCCGAGGCACTGGCGCTGACGCTGGAAACCGGCATCGCCCACTACTGGTCGCGCTCCCGCAACGCGCTGTGGAAGAAGGGCGAGACCTCGGGCAATGTCCAGACCGTCGTCGAGATGCTCACAGATTGTGACCAGGATTCGATATGGCTTCGCGTGAAAGTGTTGGGCCACGACGCAACCTGTCACACCGGTCGACGTTCCTGCTTTTATCGGACGGTGGGGCTGAACGACGGCAAGGCGGTGCTTGCCGACGACGGCAGCAGGCCGCTGTTCGATGCGGGTGAAACGTATCGGAAGCCGGTGTGAACCATTCAATATTCACAAACCACTCATGTTCACTATTCTCAAACATCCTTGCTGTAGAAGGAATGTGGGATAAGGGGAGATTATGATGCTCGAATGGGCGTCATTACGTGGCAGACCAGATGTTCGAGAGGCCAACGGCCCCTCCTCGTCCGGCGGCGCATCCGACCAGAAGCCTGGCAAGAAGACGGGTATTTCGCTGGCGCTCGGCGGTGGCTGCGCGCGCGGCTGGGCCCATATCGGCGTGCTGCGCGCGCTCGACGAGGCCGGCATTGAAGTGTCGATGATCGCCGGCACCTCGATCGGCGCCCTGGTCGGCGGCTGCTACCTGGCCGGCAAGCTGGACCAGTTGGAGGAATTCGCCCGCAGCCTGACCAAGCGGCGCATCTTCGGCCTCCTCGATCTCAATCTGCGCGGCAGCGGCCTGTTCGGCGGCCTGAAGCTCGACGCAAGGCTGCGCGAGCATATGGCCGGCATCCGCTTCGAGGACCTGTCGAAGCCCTTCGTCGCCGTCACCTCGGAAATCCGCACCGGCCATGAGATCTGGCTGTCCAACGGTTCGCTGATCACGGCCATGCGCGCTTCTTATGCGCTGCCGGGCGTGTTCGAGCCGGTGAACTGTAACGGCCGCGTTCTGGTCGACGGCGCGCTGGTCAACCCGGTGCCGGTTTCGGTCTGCCGCGCCTACGAGCAGCCGCTCGTCGTGGCGGTCAACCTCCACTATGACCTGTTCGGCCGCGCCGCCGTCATCAAGCACAGCGCCGGCGAGCTGGTCATCGAGAAGGACGCGCCTCAACCCGGCCACATCGATGCTGCGCACCAGTCGCACCAGACGCGGCTTGGCATCACCGGCGTCATGGTCGAAGCCTTCAACATCATCCAGGACCGGATCTCGCGCGCCAGGCTCGCCGGCGACCCGCCCGACATGTCGCTGCAGCCCAAGCTCAGCCATATCGGCCTGACCGAATTCCATCGCGCCGACGAGGCGATCAGCCTCGGCTACCAGGCGACGAAGGCGCAGATCGGCGAACTGACCCGGCTGCAGACCGTTCTCGCCTAATTCACGATCACCCGAAAGCCTCAGGCCAGCGCCGCGTCGGTGATGCGGAACTGCACCGTGCGGTTGCCGTTCCAGTAGTTGCCGGACAGCGACCCGGCGATATGCACCGTCCTGCCCCGGTTCCTGAACAGGAATTCGCCGAGCGCCGTATCGACGGCGCGAAAGGCGATCGCCTGGATGCGGCCGCCGCTTTGCGACTGCAGCTCGGCGCGGATGTGATTGGTGCCGACCGGCCGCGCGTCGGTCAGCCGGGGGCGCGGCAGCGCGACCACAGGCGCGACATGGCCGG
>NZ_RZOS01000047.1:0-23156 GCF_004022605.1 Mesorhizobium sp. M4B.F.Ca.ET.089.01.1.1 | reverse complement strand
CCGGCTCGACATGGACGGCGGCATCCTTGCCGAGGTCGATCCTGCCGCCCCAGTCATGCGCGCTGAGCCGCATGCCGGGCACGGCGGCGTCGATAATGGCGTCGTTGCCGAGCGGCGTGATCACCAGCGGGTCGTGCTTTGCCTTCAGCCGCTTCAGCGTGGCGAGATCGAGATGGTCGTAATGGTTGTGGCTGACCAGCACGAGGTCGATCGGCGGCAGCTGCGAAAAGGCGATGCCCGGCGCGTTGACCCGTTTCGGCCCGGCGAAGGAAAGCGGCGAGACGCGCTCGTCCGGCCTCGCCTGATGGAACGGGCTCGGATTGGCCGCCGGCCATTTCGCGCGCTCGCCGCCCAACTGCCATTTCAGGAGATCAGCGAAGCGGCCGGGCGGCTTGCCGCCGGGGTTGAAGAACAGGGTGCCGTCGAAATGGTCGCTTGGCGGGCCGCTGTAATAGCGGTTGGCGGCTCTCTTTCTTGCGGCCAAGGTTGCGGCTCCGGCATGTTTCTTCCTCTTGCAAGATAGGATCGATGCCATCTGGCGCAAGCATTTGGGGATGGGGGCATGCCCTGGCCAAAGGCCGCGCGCTGGCGCCGGCGATGATTTCCGGTATACGATCGCTCGGCGGAATGGAGGGGGCCACCATGCGTCGGCAGGCAGTTCTTGCAGTCGTGGCGGCGATCATGGGGATCGCGCCGATAGCGCCGGCTGCCGCGCAGACGCAGCCCGGCGCTTGCGCTCACACGCCAGCCATCCTGGACGCGGGCGATTTCCTGCTCGCCGAACCGGCAACGTTCCCGAATTTCTGGCGCGATCGTTTTGGCGATGACGCGGCCTATCTGAAGATACGCTATGGCGGCCTTGCCTACGCCGAGGGCTCGGCGCTTCTGGCGGGTTTGGAAAAACGCAGTCACCCGCCGCTTCGCATTGTCGAACTCAGGCTTGCCTATGCAACAACGCCGGATCGGGCGGCGATGATTGCCGGCATGCAACCGCTGCCCAAGGCACAGTCGATTGTGCCACAGCTTGGCCAATCCGCCTGGCGCGCGCTGGTCACCGAAGATGGCGGCGAGTGGCTGCTGGGCGAACTGGCGCGCTGGCAGGCATCCGATGCCAACAACGCATCGGTCGGCGCGGCGGGGATTGCGCAGGCACTGGCCGACCTCGATGACGAGGCGAAGTCGCGTTTTGCCAAGAGAGCGGAAGATGCAGGAATTTGGCGGCTGGCCCTCGATGTGCGGGCGTTCGAGGACAATCTTGCTGACTTCGTTTCCGCCCTCGATCGCCTTCCGGCCACGGTGCTTCCCAAAAAGGACGAGCGCGCGCAGTTCATACGCAATGCGCTCCACGCGGCCGATCTTCGTCCTTCCTTCGATATTTCCAAACAGCCGGCGGAAGTCCAGGCGATCGACCGCAAGAATGATTTGGGCGCCGTTCTGCGGACGGTCGGGCGGCTTGTTGCCTATGCTCCGCAAACGGCGATTCTGCTGCAGGTGATAAATTACAGCGGCGACCTGCGCGTCGGCACAATGGTGGCCGAAGGCCTTAACGCGCGGATCGCGGCAAAACAGCTCGACCCGATCAACAATCCCGATGCCGTCACGGCGGCCATGCTCGATGGGCTCGACTATGTTCTCGGTCGCAAAGACCGGGAGAGTATCCTGGCTGGCTTTGGCATCTCCGATGTGCAAGGCGAAATGGCCGAGTCTTTCGTCGAAAGGGCGTTGGCGCGGTCTACTTTGGCGCCTTTCATGAAAGGCGATGAGACCGAAGCGCCCCCTCGCCCGAAACAGCTGGCGGCGGTTTTCCCCTGGGAACAGTGGGTCGGGTTGGCCGGCAGGCTGAAGGCCGGCGAAACCATTTCACCCGACGATCGCATCGTCGCCGCAGACCTGATGATCGCGGCCGACCGCCCCGCAGACGCGGTGGGGTTTCTGAAGACAGCCGGCGACTGGAAGACGGCAGTGCGGAGAGCTCATCAGCTGGCGCTCGACCTGGACCGCCGCTGCGCCGACTTGCTGCGGCCCCCGGTGGCGCTCGCGCAACCGCTCTACCAGTTCGAGCCGCGCTGAGACCGTTCCAGCGACATCCCTGTAATTTCCGAGGGCAGCACGATGGCAATGAAGCGGACCAAGACACCGTGGATGAAAGCCGAGGATTTCGGCCGCTCGCTGCCGCGCGGCATCGGCGTCAACCTTCTGGTCACCGACATGGCGGCGATGGAGGCCTTCTGCCGCGACGTGCTTGGCGCCCGTATCGTCTATGCCGACGAGGATTTCGCGGCGATCGAGCTCTTGGGCTCGATATTCATGCTGCATGCCGACCATTCCTATCTCGACAATGAGATGAGCGGCGTCATCGCCGGCGCCGAGACGCGCGGGGCGGGCATCGAGCTGCGCCTCTATGGCGCCGATCCGGATGCGATCGAGGCGCGGGCGCGCGATCTCGGCCATATCGTGCTCGCCGGAACGATCGACAAGCCGCATGGCCTGCGCGAATGCTATGTCGTCGGTCCGGACGGCTATGTCTTCGTGCCGAGCGCGGCGCTTTCCGCATAGGACGCGCCGGGTTTTGCCGAGCACGACGGGCTGCTTCGGGGTGCGCCACAATTCGGCCTTCGAGGGTCACACGCCTGTTGCGGTAAAATTGCAACAATTGCTCCGAAAACCCTATTTTAACCATATCGGGTTGAAATTCTGCCACCTTCTCCATCTTGGTGGAGGGAGAGATTGCGCGGACGGCGTCCCCCCAGCCGGATCCGACGGAGGTAGGAATGACTTTTTCGAAGACCGGTCTGGTGGCCGTATCGCTGGCCGCGATGATTGCAAGCGGCTGCTCGACATCGCGCTTCTCGTCGATGGATGACCAACAGCCGGCGCCGCTGACTCCCGCGCCCGCCGGCACGGTGACCGGAAACCAGCTGCCGCCGCCGGCAGCTCCCGGCACCGCCGACGGCTCGCAGTTCCCAACCGCGCCGGCGAACAGCCAGGTCGCCTCGCTGCCGCCGGATGGAAGCGCGCCCGCAGGGGCGCCGGACCTGACCGCGGCCAGTGTCGCCGGTGTCTGGAACGCCAGCGTTTCCGGCCAGAGCTGCAAGGTGGCGACGCCGCAGACCAAGTTCGGCGCCGGCTACCGTGCCGGCCCGTTGCATTGCCCGGCGCCGATCGACGGCATCAAGTCCTGGAATGTCGCCGGCAAGCAGCTGACCCTCTATGACGAGAATGGCGGCACGCTGGCCAAGCTCTATTCCTCGGGCGGCGAGAAATTCGACGGCCAGACCTCCACCGGCCTGCCGATCTCGCTTACAAGGTAGGGCGAAACCGCCGCCCTTGAGGCGGTTCAGCGTTCGAAAGAGTCGCCTAACCGCTCCAATTGCGCGCGGAAAGCCGCTACTTTTCCTGGATGTGCTCAACAACGACGTGACCGATGCACCTGCGTGACGGCCTCCAGACCCATGCGACCGTCAGGCAGCGCTACGACCATCTGGTCGAGACGGGCGCCATCGCGCGCGATCCGGCGCAGGAGCGCATCGTCGCCGCGCTCGATCGGCTGACCGACGAGATCTCTGCAAAAAGACTGGCTCAGAAATCGAGCGCGCTGGGCTGGCTGTTCGCCCGCAAGCAGCCGCCGGCGGCGGTCAGGGGCCTCTACATCCATGGCGGCGTCGGACGCGGCAAGACCATGCTGATGGACATGTTCTTCGAGCTGTTGCCGGTCAGGCGCAAGCGCCGCGTCCATTTCAACGACTTCATGGCCGATGTGCAGGACCGCATCCAGAAGCACCGGCAGGCGCGCAAGAACGGCGACGTCAAGGAGGACGACCCGATCCCGCCGGTGGCGCGCGCGCTGGCCGAGCAGGCCTGGGTGCTGTGCTTCGACGAGTTCTCCGTCACCGACATCGCCGATGCGATGATCCTGTCCAGGCTGTTCTCGGCGCTGTTTGCCGACGGCGTCGTGCTGGTCGCCACCTCCAATGTGGCGCCCGAGAACCTCTATCGCGACGGGCTGAATCGGCAGCTTTTCCTGCCCTTCATCGGCCTCCTGGAGCGCAATGCCGAGGTGATGACGCTGGACAGCGACAAGGACTATCGCCTCGAGAAGCTCAGCCGCATGGCGGTCTACGTCTCGCCGGCTGATGCGGCCGCCGACGCCGCCCTCGACGAGGCCTGGCAAGCAATGACGCACGGCAAGCCGACGGCCGAGACGGCGCTGACGGTGAAGGGCCGGCAGGTCGTGGTGCCGCGCGCGGCCGGCGACGCTGCGCGCTTTTCCTTCGCCGACCTTTGCGAAAAGCCGCTCGGCGCGCGCGATTTCCTGGCCATCGCCGGCCGCTTCTCGACCATTTTCATCGACCATGTGCCGGTGCTCGGCGAAGGCAGGCGCAACGAGGCCAAGCGCTTCATCCTGTTGATCGACACGCTCTACGATCATCACATCAGGCTGGTGGTGAGCGCCGATGCTGCGCCGAGCGGGCTCTATACGGCCAAGCGCGGCAACGAGGTGTTCGAGTTCGAGCGTACCGCCTCGCGCCTGATCGAGATGCAGGGCCACGAATGGCTGGAGGACTGGGCGGAAAGGCGGAAGGTGGAGACGGTGGCGCCGGAGGCACAGCAGGCGCGCGCGTAGGCTGACGAAGCGCAACGGCTGCGACTTCGGCCAATCTCCGAAGCGCGCATCACCTTAATTGCGAGCGCCTTCGTTAACCCATGCCGCTCCCCGCGCGCCCACCGGGCATCGCCATCACAAGGGCGTCATCGCCGGCTGCCAGCCTTCAGATTTCCACCTTCATTGTATAAATTCTCCCAAGTCGGCTCAACAATTTTGACGTTTACGTAAAACCCAAGTTATCTAACCGATTGAAAATGCTCGCTCCAAAATAATCGTTTGAATTTTCCATCCACCGGAGCTATTGGGTGCGGCGAAATCTCACGGGTTCCCCGCAGCATTCGGCCTCCTTCCTCGACGCCGTCAGCAAGTCGCAAAGATTTGGCGCCGTCACAGACAAAGGGAAAAAATCCTCACATGGCACGCAACAAGATAGCGCTTATCGGCTCGGGCATGATCGGCGGCACGCTCGCCCATATGATCGGCCTCAAGGACCTCGGCGACGTGGTTCTGTTCGATATCGCCGAGGGCATTCCGCAGGGCAAGGGGCTGGATATCGCGCAGTCGTCGCCGGTCGACGGCTTCGACGCCAGGCTGACCGGCGTCAACGACTATGCCGGCATCGAGGGCGCCGATGTCTGCATCGTCACCGCCGGCGTGCCGCGCAAGCCGGGCATGAGCCGCGACGACCTGCTCGGCATCAACCTCAAGGTCATGGAGCAGGTCGGCGCCGGACTGAAGAAGTATGCGCCGAAGGCCTTCGTCATCTGCATCACCAACCCGCTCGACGCCATGGTATGGGCGCTGCAGAAGTTTTCCGGTCTGCCCAAGACCCATGTCGTCGGCATGGCCGGCGTGCTCGACAGCGCGCGCTTCCGCTATTTCCTGGCCGAAGAGTTCAAGGTCTCGGTCGAGGACGTCACCGCCTTCGTGCTCGGCGGCCATGGAGATAGCATGGTGCCGATGATCCGCTATTCGACGGTCTCCGGCATTCCGCTGCCCGACCTCGTCAAGATGGGCTGGACCTCGAAGGAAAAGCTCGACCAGATCGTGCAGCGCACCCGCGATGGCGGCGCCGAGATCGTCGGGCTGCTCAAGACCGGCTCGGCCTACTATGCGCCGGCGGCTTCGGCGATCGCGATGGCCGAATCCTTCCTCAAGGACAAGAAGCGCGTGCTGCCCTGCGCGGCCCACCTGTCGGGCCAGTACGGGGTGAAGAACACCTATGTCGGCGTTCCCGTGGTGATCGGCGCCGGCGGTGTCGAGCGCGTCATCGAGATCGACCTCAACAAGAGCGAGCAGAAGATGTTCGACAGTTCGGTGGCGACGGTGCAGGGCCTGACCGAGGCCTGCGTCAAGATCGCGCCGCACCTCGCCTCGAAGTGATCCGCCAGCAGTTGATCCGGAGATAAGCCATGAACATTCATGAATATCAGGGCAAGGCACTGCTGAAGTCGTTCGGCGCGCCGGTGGCGGAAGGCGTGCCGGTGCTGAAGGCCGGCGATGCCGAAGCCGCCGCCAAGGCGCTGCCCGGCCCGCTCTATGTGGTGAAGAGCCAGATCCATGCCGGCGGCCGCGGCAAGGGCAAGTTCAAGGAACTGTCGCCGGACGCCAAGGGCGGCGTGCGGCTGGCGAAGTCGGTGGCCGAAGTGGTCGCCAACGCCAACGAGATGCTCGGCCACACGCTGGTCACCAAGCAGACCGGCCCTGCCGGCAAGCAGGTCAACCGCCTCTATATCGAGGACGGCGCCGACATCGACCGCGAGCTCTATCTGTCCATCCTGGTCGACCGTTCGGTCGGCCGCATCGCCTTCGTCGTCTCGACCGAGGGCGGCATGGACATCGAGGCGGTGGCGCACGACACGCCGGAAAAGATCATCACCGTCGCCATCGACCCGGAAAAGGGCGTGACGGCGGATGATCTCAAGACGCTCAACGGCGCGCTGAAGCTCGACGGCGACGCCGCCAAGGACGGCGGCACGCTGTTCCCGATCCTCTACAAGGCCTTTGTCGAGAAGGACATGAGCCTGCTCGAGGTCAACCCGCTGATCGTGATGAAGAACGGCCGGCTGCGCGTGCTCGACGCAAAAGTCTCGTTCGACAACAACGCGCTGTTCCGCCACCCCGACGTGATGGAGCTGCGCGACACCACCGAAGAGGACGAGAAGGAAATCGAGGCGTCGAAATACGACCTCGCCTATGTCGCGCTCGACGGCAATATCGGCTGCATGGTCAACGGCGCAGGCCTGGCCATGGCGACGATGGACATCATCAAGCTCTACGGCGCCGAACCGGCCAACTTCCTCGATGTCGGCGGCGGCGCTTCGAAAGAGAAGGTGACGGCGGCGTTCAAGATCATCACCAAGGATCCGGCGGTCGAAGGCATTTTGATCAATATCTTCGGCGGCATCATGAAATGCGACGTGATCGCCGAAGGCGTGATCGCCGCGGTCAAGGAAGTCGGGCTGAAGGTGCCGCTGGTGGTGCGGCTGGAAGGCACCAATGCCGAACTGGGCAAGAAGATCATCAATGACAGCGGCCTGAACGTCGTCTCGGCCGACGACCTCGACGACGCGGCCAAGAAGATCGTCAAGGCGGTGAAGGGCTGAGCGGATGCCTCCGCGCAAGATAAACCTGGTCGAGGCGGCGGATGCGAAGATCGCCAAGGTCTTCGATCCGCACATCGCCGGTGACGTCAATGACAGCCAAGCGAAGGTCGCCAAGTTCGGCGCGGCCTTCGACTGGCACGCGCATGAGCATGAGGACGAAGCCTTCCTCGTGCTGCGCGGCAGGATCGCCATCGATTTCCGCGACGGGCCGGTCGAGCTCGGCGAGGGCGACTTCATCGTCGTGCCGCGCGGTGTCGAGCACCGGCCGCGCTCGCTCACCGAAGAGCCTATCGTGCTGATGTTCGAGCCGGCGACGACGCTCAACACCGGCAATGCCAAGAGCGACCTCACCGTCACCGACCTGAAGCGGCTCTGAGCGATGAACGCGGCTTCTTTCTCCTCGCTCTCGGCCGATCACCAGCGCCTGCAGGCGCTGGTCGGCGCGTGGCGCGGCGAGGAGGACGTCGCGGCGACCCAATGGGCCGATGAAGGCGCGGCAACGTCGGAAATCTTGGCGGAAGCGCAGTTCGGCGGGTTGTTCGTGGTGCAGCGCTATCGCCAGCGCCGCGACGGCACGGTCTCGTTCGGCTCGCATAATGTGTTCGGCTTCGACCAGCAGGCCAAACTCGTCACCATGCATCAGTTCGATTCCATGGGCTTCGTGCCGGCCTCGCCGGCCACGGGCACCTGGAATGGCGACGAGCTGGTGCTGGAGCGGTCGTCACCGCGCGGCGCTGCACGGGTGACCTACAGTTTCGACGGCGACGATGCCTACCGCATGCGACTGAACTTCAAACCTGCCGGCAGCGATGGCTGGCAAGACATGGTGAGCGGGCTCTACCGGCGCGTCTCGCCTTCCTCGATCAACGTTTAGAAAAGGGCTCCGATGTCCATTCTCATCGACAAGAACACCAAGGTGCTGGTTCAGGGCCTGACCGGCAAGACCGGCACGTTCCACACCGAACAGGCGCTGGCCTATCACGGCACCAAGATGGTTGGCGGCATACATCCCAAGAAGGGCGGCGAGACCTGGACCGGCGCCAAGGGCGAGAGCCTGCCGATCTTCGCTTCCGTCGCCGAAGGCAAGGAAAAGACCGGCGCCAATGCTTCGGTCGTCTATGTGCCGCCGGCGGGCGCCGCCGAAGCCATCATCGAGGCGATCGAGGCCGAGATCCCGCTGATCGTCTGCATCACCGAGGGCATCCCGGTGATGGACATGGTCAAGGTCAAGGCGCGGCTCGATCGCTCGACGTCGCGGCTGATTGGACCGAACTGCCCGGGCGTGCTGACCCCCGACGAATGCAAGATCGGCATCATGCCCGGCAACATCTTCCGCAAGGGTTCGGTCGGCGTTGTTTCGCGCTCGGGAACGCTTACCTATGAGGCAGTGTTCCAGACCACCAATGTCGGCCTCGGCCAGACTACCGCCGTCGGCATTGGCGGCGATCCGGTCAAAGGCACCGAGTTCATCGACGTGCTGGAGATGTTCCTCGCCGACGACGAGACCAAGTCGATCATCATGATCGGCGAGATCGGCGGCTCGGCCGAGGAAGACGCCGCGCAGTTCCTCAAGGACGAAGCCAGGCGTGGCCGCAAGAAGCCGATGGCCGGCTTCATCGCCGGGCGCACGGCGCCGGCCGGCCGCACCATGGGCCATGCCGGCGCGGTCATCTCCGGCGGCAAGGGCGGCGCCGAGGACAAGATCGCGGCGATGGAATCGGCCGGGATAAAAGTTTCGCCGTCGCCGGCGCGGCTGGGCACGACGCTGGTCGAGGCGATCAAGGGTTAAGTGAGTAGGCAGTAGTCAGTAGTGAAAAGGGAAGAACGGGCGAGTAGCGGTTGAGCGGAATTTCCATCTTTCTACGCACTACTGACTACTCACTATTCCCCTCGAAAGGAGACGGAGCCAGGCTCCGACAAGTGACATGGCACGACAAGATCAGGCCAACGACCAATTTTCGCTCACCTCTTTCCTCTATGGCGGCAATGCCGACTATATCGACGCGCTCTACGCCGCCTATGAGGACGATCCCGGCTCGGTCGATCCGCAGTGGCAGGACTTCTTCGCGGCGCTGAAGGACGACGCCGCGGACGTCCGCAAGAACGCCAACGGCGCTTCCTGGGCCAGGCCCTCCTGGCCGCTCTCGGCCAATGGCGAACTGGTCTCGGCGCTCGACGGCAATTGGGGCCTGGTCGAAAAGACGATCGAGAAGAAGGTCAAGGAGAAGGCGGTCACCAACGGCGTCGTCCTGTCCGATGCCGACGTGCACCAGGCGACACGCGATTCCGTGCGCGCCATCATGATGATCCGCGCCTACCGCATGCGCGGCCATCTGCATGCCAATCTCGACCCGCTCGGCATCGCCAAGCCGCTCGAGGACTACAACGAGCTGTCGCCAGAGAATTACGGCTTCACGTCAGCCGACTACGACCGGCCGATCTTCCTCGACAATGTGCTGGGGCTCGAGTTCGGCACGATCCGGCAGATGCTGGACATTCTGACCCGCACCTACTGCTCGACGCTCGGCGTCGAGTTCATGCACATCTCCGACCCCGAGGAGAAGGCATGGATCCAGGCGCGCATCGAGGGCGCCGACAAGGAGATCACCTTCACCGCGACCGGCAAGAAGGCGATCCTGCAGAAGCTGATCGAATCGGAAGGCTTCGAGCAGTTCGCCGACGTCAAGTACAAGGGCACCAAGCGCTTCGGCCTCGACGGCGGCGAGGCGCTGATCCCGGCGCTGGAGCAGATCCTCAAGCGCGGCGGCCAGCTCGGCCTGAAAGAGGTCGTGCTCGGCATGGCGCATCGCGGCCGCCTCAACGTGCTCTCCCAGGTGATGGCCAAGCCGCACCGCGCCATCTTCCATGAGTTCAAGGGCGGCTCGGCCGCACCCGACGAGGTCGAGGGCTCGGGCGACGTCAAGTACCATCTCGGCGCCTCGTCGGACCGCGAGTTCGACGGCAACAAGGTGCACCTGTCGCTGACCGCCAATCCTTCGCATCTGGAAATCGTCGACCCGGTGGTGATGGGCAAGGCGCGCGCCAAGCAGGACCAGTTCGCCGGGCGCGAGCGCGGCGAGATCGTGCCGCTGTCGGAACGCGCCAAGGTGATGCCGCTGCTGTTGCACGGCGACGCCGCCTTTGCCGGCCAGGGCGTGATCGCCGAGATCCTCGGCCTATCCGGCCTGCGCGGCCATCGCGTCGCCGGCACGCTGCATGTCATCATCAACAACCAGATCGGCTTCACCACCAATCCGCGCTTCTCGCGCTCCTCGCCCTATCCGTCGGATGTCGCCAAGATGATCGAGGCGCCGATCTTCCACGTCAACGGCGACGACCCGGAGGCGGTGGTGCACGCCGCCAAGGTGGCGACCGAGTTCCGCATGAAGTTCCACAAGCCGGTGGTGGTGGACATGTTCTGCTACCGCCGCTTCGGCCACAATGAGGGCGACGAACCGGCCTTCACCCAGCCGATCATGTACCGCGCCATCCGCACCCACAAGACGACGGTGCAGATCTATGCCGACCGGCTGATGGCCGAGGGCCACATCACCCAGGCCGAGTTCGACAAGATGAAGGCCGACTGGCGGGCGCATCTGGAAGCCGAGTGGGAAGTCGGCCAGAGCTACAAGCCGAACAAGGCCGACTGGCTGGACGGCGCCTGGTCGGGCCTGCGCACGGCCGACAACCAGGATGAGCAGCGGCGCGGCAAGACCGCCGTGCCGGTCAAGACGCTGAAGGAGATCGGCAAGAAGCTGACCGAGGTGCCGAAGGGCTTCGAGGCGCACAAGACGATCGTCCGCTTCCTCGAGAACCGCCGCCAGTCGATCGACTCCGGCGAAGGCATCGACTGGTCGACGGCCGAGGCGCTGGCCTTCGGCGCCATCCTGCTCGACGGCAACCCGATCCGGCTCTCCGGCCAGGATTCCGAGCGCGGCACCTTCTCGCAGCGCCATTCGGTGCTCTACGACCAGCGCGACGAGACGCGCTACATCCCGCTCAATAACCTGTCGGCGGCGCAGGCCGGCTACGAAGTCATCAACTCGATGCTTTCGGAAGAGGCGGTGCTCGGCTTCGAATATGGCTACAGCCTGGCCGAGCCGAAGGCGCTGACGCTGTGGGAAGCACAGTTCGGCGACTTCGCCAACGGCGCCCAGGTGGTGTTCGACCAGTTCATCTCGTCGGGCGAGCGCAAGTGGCTGAGAATGTCGGGCCTCGTCTGCCTGTTGCCGCATGGCTATGAGGGCCAGGGGCCGGAGCATTCCTCGGCCAGGCTCGAGCGCTTCCTGCAGCTCTGCGCCGAGGACAACATGCAAGTGGCCAACGTCACCACGCCGGCCAACTACTTCCACATCCTGCGCCGGCAATTGAAACGCGATTTCCGCAAGCCGCTGATCCTGATGACGCCGAAGTCGCTGCTGCGCCACAAGCGGGCGGTGTCGACGCTGTCGGAGATTTCGGGCGAAAGCTCGTTCCACCGGCTGCTGTGGGACGACGCGCAGCTGTTGCCGAACCAGGCGATCAAGCTGACCAAGGATTCCAAGATCCGTCGCGTCGTGCTGTGCTCGGGCAAGGTCTACTACGACCTCTACGAGGAGCGCGAGAAGCGCGGCATCAACGACATCTACCTGTTGCGCGTCGAGCAGCTCTATCCGTTCCCGGCCAAGGCGCTCATCACCGAGCTGTCACGCTTCCGCAATGCCGAGATGGTGTGGTGCCAGGAGGAGCCCAAGAACATGGGCGCCTGGTCGTTCATCGATCCCTATCTCGAATGGGTGCTGGCGCATATCGACGCCAAGCATCAGCGGGTGCGCTACACCGGCCGGCCGGCGTCGGCCTCGCCGGCGACCGGATTGATGTCGAAGCATCTCAGCCAGCTCGCCGCCTTGCTCGACGACGCGCTCGGCGAATAGAACTCAAGAAGAGACAGAACGGACAGGCACAATGGCTACCGAAATCCGCGTCCCCACCCTCGGCGAATCCGTCACCGAAGCGACCATCGGCAAATGGTTCAAGAAGGTCGGCGATGCGATCGCCGCCGACGAGCCGCTGGTGGAGCTCGAGACCGACAAGGTGACGGTGGAAGTGCCGTCGCCGAGCGCCGGAACGCTCGGCGAGATCGCCGCCAAGGAAGGCGAGACGGTCGGCGTCGGCGCGCTTCTCGGGTCGATCTCGGCCGGCGGCGAGGCCGCGGCTCCGGCGACCAAGCCTCAAGCCGTCTCGCAGGCCTCGAGCCCGGACGCGGCCTCCACCGTCAAGCAGGCGGCGGCCGAGACCGCCAAGATCGCCGGCGATGCCGGCGCGATCGAGCAGCGCACCATGCCGCCGGCGCCGGCGGCGGCGAAGCTCATCGCCGAGGCCAACCTCGCGGTCGACCAGATCACCGGCACCGGCAAGCGCGGCCAGGTGCTGAAGGGCGACGTGCTCGACGCCATCGCCAAGGGCGCGCCGTCGCAGCCGGCCGAGACGCCGAGATCGGCCCCGGTCGCCGTGCGCGCGCCGTCGCCGGCCGAAGACGCTCCGCGCGAGGAGCGCGTGCGCATGACCAAGCTGCGCCAGACCATCGCGCGCCGGCTCAAGGAAGCGCAGTCGACCGCCGCCATGCTGACCACCTTCAACGAGGTCGACATGAGCGCGGTGATGGCGCTGCGGGCCAAGTACAAGGACGTATTCGAGAAGAAGCACGGCGTGAAGCTCGGCTTCATGGGCTTCTTCACCAAGGCGGTGACGCATGCGCTGAAGGAGATCCCGGCGGTCAACGCCGAGATCGACGGCACCGACATCATCTACAAGAACTTCGCCCATGTCGGCGTCGCCGTCGGCACCGACAAGGGCCTGGTGGTGCCGGTGGTGCGCGACGCCGACCAGATGTCCATCGCCGAGATCGAGAAGGAGATCGGCCGGCTGGGTCTCGCCGCACGCGACGGCAAGCTCTCCGTCGCCGACATGCAGGGCGGCACCTTCACCATCTCCAATGGCGGCGTCTACGGCTCGCTGATGTCGACGCCGATCCTGAATGCGCCGCAGTCGGGCATCCTCGGCATGCACAAGATCCAGGACCGGCCGGTCGTGGTCGGCGGCCAGATCGTGATTAGGCCGATGATGTACCTGGCGCTCAGCTACGACCACCGCATCGTCGACGGCAAGGAAGCGGTGACCTTCCTGGTGCGCGTCAAGGAAAGCCTGGAGGATCCGGAACGGCTGGTGCTCGATCTCTGAGGTCCGTCAAGGTGGGCCGGAGAGACGATCTGCGCCAGCGGATGACGACCGGTTCCTCTGGCTTTCGATCCGGAGCGGTCTTCGCGGTATTTTGTTCGGCGACGCTGACTGCGTCGCCGTCCCACGCCGCCTGCCCGCTGGAACTCGCCGTCTATGGCGATGCCGAAAGCGAGGCCGGCATCGATTTCAGGCCGACCATGGACTCGGCCACCGTCACAAACAGCTTCAAGATGGTGCTCGACAAGGGCCTGGTGCTGGACGGCATCGTCATGTGGACCGACGGCGTGGCGCGGCCTCACGGCTCGCTGATGTACAAATGCCCGACCGGCGACGTCACCGGCGATGAGCTCGCCGCCTGCACGGTGTGGGAGGGCGTCGTCTACAGCGCCGACGACAAGGGCAACATCGCGCTGCTGCCGGCCGAAGGCGCGGAGGCGCCGAAAAGCCTGATCTTTCCGGATCTAGGTGCCTCGCTGCAGATGTCGGCCGCTTATGGCCCAGACGGCTTTTCCAAGGTGCCGTGGGATGTCTTCCTGCTGAAAGGCTGCCAGGAATGAGCGCGGACAAGAAGACGCTGCTGGTCACCGGCGGCAGCCGCGGCATCGGCGCCGCCATCTGCCGGCAGGCCAGCCAGGCCGGCTATCGTGTCGCTGTCAATTTTGTCTCCAACCAGGCAGTCGCCGAGGCGCTGGTCGCCGAACTCAAGGCCGCGGGCGGCGAGGCCATTGCCGTCAAGGGCGATGTCGGCAACGAGGCCGATGTGCTGGCGATGTTCGAGGCGGTGGACAAGGGTTTCGGCCGGCTCGATGCTTTCGTCAACAATGCCGGCATCGTCGACGCCAAGACGCGCGTCGACGAGATGAGCGCCGCGCGGGTCGAGCGCATGATGCGCGTCAATGTCGTCGGCTCCTTCCTCTGCGCGCGCGAGGCGGTCAAGCGCATGTCGACCCGGCATGGCGGCAAGGGCGGCGGCATCGTCAACATCTCTTCCGCCGCGGCGAGGCTGGGTTCGCCCGGCGAATATGTCGACTACGCCGCCTCCAAGGGCGCGATCGACACGCTGACCATCGGCCTGGCACGCGAGGTGGTGCTCGAAGGCATCCGCGTCAACGCCGTCAGCCCCGGCATCACCGACACCGAGATCCATGCCTCCGGCGGCCAGCCGGACCGCGTGGCGCGAATGCGGGACATGCTGCCGATGAAAAGGCCGGGCACCGCGGATGAAGTCGCGAGCGCGGTTCTCTATCTTCTGTCGGACGCGGCCTCCTATATAACGGGCGCGATCCTGAATGTGAGCGGCGGCCGCTAGGCGCCAGAGCAAAGGACAAGACCATGGCCTATGACGTCGTAATCATCGGATCGGGACCGGGCGGCTATGTCTGCGCCATCAAGGCGGCGCAGCTCGGGCTGAAGACGGCGGTGGTCGAGAAGAACGCCACCTTCGGCGGCACCTGCCTCAACATCGGCTGCATTCCGTCGAAGGCGCTGCTCCACGCCTCCGAGATGTTCGCCGAGGCCGGCCATTCCTTCGACACGCTCGGCGTCGAAATCGGCGCGCCGCAGCTCAACCTGAAGAAGATGCTGGCGCACAAGGACGCGACGGTTTCGGCCAACGTCAACGGCGTCGCCTTCCTGTTCAAGAAGAACAAGATCGACAGCTTCCGCGGCACCGGCAAGGTGGTTGGTGCCGGCAAGGTGTCGGTCACCGGCGAGGACGGCAAGGTCGAGGAGATCGAGACCAGGAACATCGTGATTGCCACCGGCTCGGATGTCGCGGGCATTCCCGGCGTCAAGGTCGATTTCGACGAGAAGGTGATCGTGTCCTCGACCGGCGCGTTGTCGCTGGACAAGGTGCCGGGCCATCTGGTGGTGGTCGGCGGCGGCGTCATCGGGCTGGAGCTCGGCTCGGTGTGGGCCAGGCTCGGCGCCAAGGTGACGGTGGTCGAATTCCTCGACACCATCCTCGGCGGCATGGACGGCGAGGTCTCGAAACAGTTCCAGCGGCTGCTCTCCAAGCAAGGCTTCGAGTTCAAGCTCGGCGCCAAGGTCACCGGGGTCGCCAAGGCCAAGAAGGGCGCCAGCGTCACCTTCGAGCCGGTGAAGGGGGGCGCCGCCGAAACGATCGCCGCCGATGTGGTGCTGGTCGCCACCGGCCGCCGCCCTTATGCCGACAGCCTCGGGCTGAAGGATGCGGGCGTCGAGATGGACGAGCGCGGCCGGGTCAAGACCGACGGGCATCTCAGGACCAACGTTCCCGGCATCTATGCCATCGGCGACGTCATCGCCGGCCCGATGCTGGCGCATAAGGCGGAGGACGAAGGCGTGGCGGTGGCCGAGATCATTGCCGGCCAGGCAGGCCATGTGAACTACGACGTGATCCCGAGCGTCGTCTACACCAGCCCGGAAATCGCCTCGGTCGGCAAGACCGAGGAAGAATTGAAGAAGGCCGGCGTCGACTACAAGGTCGGAAAATTCCCGTTCACGGCCAACGGCCGGGCGCGCGCCATGCTGCACACCGATGGCTTCGTCAAGATCCTGGCCGACAAGCAGAGCGACCGCGTGCTCGGCGTCCATATCGTCGGCTTCGGCGCCGGCGAGATGATCCACGAGGCGGCGGTGTTGATGGAATTCGGCGGCTCGTCGGAAGACCTCGCCCGCACCTGCCACGCGCACCCGACCATGTCGGAGGCGGTGAAGGAAGCGGCGCTGGCCACCTTCTTCAAGCCGATCCACATCTGAAAGGCTCGTATAAACTCTACTCCGGCGGCCATCTGGAGCGGTTCTCTGCGCTTCCGGTGCTCACGTACTTTAGTACGCTCCGCTCCGGTTCTCGAAAACCACTCCAGCTGACTCACCGGAGCGAGTTTCTAAGGGCCTTTCTCGCGCCTGCCACCAAACAAAACGGCCCGCCTTTCGGCGGGCCGTTCGTCGTTGAGGTAAGCCCGATTACGGAGACGGCGCAGGTGCCGGAGCGGGCGCCGGGGCCGGTGCTGGCGCGGGAGCCGGCTCTGGTGCCGGAGCGGGCGCTGGCGCAGGTGCCGGGGCAGGTTCGGCAGGCTTCATCGGCTCCGGAGCGGGCGCCGGTGTGCTCGCGGCCGGCGGCTCGGCGGGCGCCGGAGCTTCGCCGCTTCTTCCGAAAACATAGTAGGCAACAATGGCCAGGATAATGACCACCAGGGCAATCAGCCAGCCACTGCCGCCGCCGCCCGATCTGGGAGTGTCGTTAGGGTTCGCCATAAAAGTGTCCTCCGTGGATGAAAAGTATCAAATAACACCCGTCAACGCGCGACCGTTGAACGGGTTTCATACTAGGCCCGGAAAATGCTGAAAGCAGGGCAATTCTGACCTGGAATCCCCTGCCGGCATGCATTTCCACCACAAAATGGGTCGGGATCGAGCCGAACCCGGTCTTTCGAGACCATTCGGCACGAAACCGGGGGAGGTTTGCGCCGCCAAGTCACGAATCAGCCCGGGGCCGGCGCTCCCGCCCTATCGAGGCGCAACCCGGCCGTGCGGATCAGTCGACGGCGGTCACCGTGTAGCCAGCCTTGCGCAAATCCTCGACCAGGCCCTGCGGGCCCGGAAGGTGCATGGCGCCGACCGCCATGAAGGCATTGCCCCGGGCCAGGAACGGTCCGGCATGATCGGCCATCACCTTGTTGCGGCTGGTGATCATGGTCTCCTCGAACGCGGCATAGCCGGCCGGATCATCCTCGTCGCCGGGCAGGACGACGCGAAACAGCGGCCAGAACATGCCGGTCTCACCGCTCTGGTAGAGAACGATCATGGTTTCGTTGACGTCGTTCACCTTGTCGCCGAGCTTGAGCGTGTCGACCAGACCCTTCATATGGAAGGCCAGCGGCAGCGAGGCCATGGCATGAAGCTGATCGGCGACAGTCTCCAGCCCCTCGACGGATTTGCCTGAAGCCTTGGCGTCCTCGGCGAGCTTGACGTCAAGCACCGGCGCGCCGCCGGCCTTGCGGGCCAGCTCGCAGGCCGGCAGCGCAACCATGGCCGACAGCAGCCAGGGCTTCATCTTGGCGACGGTCGCCGGCGGAATGCCGCGCGCGTCGAGCGCCTTGTTCATGGCGGCAGCGTCGTCGGGCGACAAAAGCGAGGACAGCGTGGTGCTGTCGGTGAACATCATCAGGTCCGGCTCCTTGAGCAGGGCGGCCATCATCTTCTGCTGGTCGAGCACTTCCGTGGTCTCGATGACGACCGTATCGGCGGCGTCGAAAGCCTTCTGCGCAGCCGGCGGCAGCGTGGTGACGCGCGGATCGGTCATGTGCATGGTGCCAAACAGGAAGGAGGGCTTTTCGCCGGGCTTTTCCAGTTTCCACAGCAGGCCCTTGCCGTTGGGCGTGGCCGCCGCCTCGGCTTCGATCTTGCTGTAGACGGTCGGATTGTCCTTGCGCAGCGCGCTCAGCATGTCGGTGCCGCCGCAGGCCGGGGTCTCGGCGTGCGCCCGACCGGCAAGCAGCGCGACGATCAGGAAAGACAGGAAAAACAGGACGTTGAGCGCGACAAGCAGCTTCAGCGACACGAGGGCCGCGCGGTCAGCGATGGCTATGACGCGTTTCATAAGTCGCTTCTTACGATCAAAAAGCGGCAAAACGGTTAATCGGCGCAGCCAATTTGAAGGGTTCACGCCCTTGGGTGAGCGGATTCGTAAATCTCGAGCAGCCTTGCGGTGTCGACGCCGGTATAGACCTGTGTGGTCGACAGGCTGGCGTGGCCGAGCAGTTCCTGGATGGTGCGCAGGTCGCCGCCGCGGCCGAGCAGATGCGTGGCGAAGGAGTGGCGCAAGGCGTGCGGAGTCGCGGTGTCGGGCAGGTTGAGCGCCGAGCGCAGCCTCGCCATGTCGCGCTGGACGATCGCCGGATTGAGCGGACCGCCGCGCGCGCCGCGAAACAGCAGGCCCTTCGGATCGATATGGAAGGGGCAGAGCCGGCGGTATTCGGCGACCGCGCGCAAGGCCACCGGCAGCACCGGCACCAGCCTGGTCTTGCCGCCCTTGCCGGTGACGCGCAGCACGGTGTCCGTTTCCGACGACAGCTCGGCGCCGGCGAGGCCGAGCGCCTCGGAAATGCGCAGGCCCGAGCCGTAGAGCAGCGTCAGCACGGCGGCGTTGCGGGCGGCGATCCAGGGTTCTTCCGCCAGCTGGCCCTGCACGGAAACGACCTCTTTTGCATCGCTCGCCGTCAGCGGCTTGGGCAGCGACTTCGGCTGGCGGGGCGCGCGCAGCGCCGCCGCACCCGCGGCATTGGCGAGGCCGCGCCGTTCGAGGAAGCGCAGCAGCGAGCGGATGCCGGCCAGCCCGCGCCCGAGCGTGCGGGCGCCGGCGCCGGCGTTGCGGCGGGCGGCGAGGAAGCCGCGCAAATCGGCCGGGCGCAGGTCGGCGATGTCGGAGATGCCGGGCGGACCGCCGCAATGGCCGGTCAGGAAATGCAGGAACTGGCGGGGGTCGCGCTCATAGGCTTCCACCGTCTCCGGCGACAGCCGGCGCTCGCGCGCCAGCATCTTCAGCCAGTTCTCGCGCGCCGCCTGGAGGTCGGGCTTTGCCGGGATGAGGAATTCCTGCATGCGCTGCATTTTCGGCCAGCCAGGTTAGGAAGCGGTGAAGAGCGCGTCATTGAAATGACGGCTGGGGAGGGTTAGAGCAGGGCAAAGGATGTCGCGCCATGACCAAGCCCCAGAACCCCGTCCAGTTGGCCGTGATCGGCGCCGCGCATGGCATCAAGGGCGAGCTGCGGGTGAAGACCTTCACCGGTGATCCGCTGGCGCTGGCCGACTACGGGCCGCTCTACGCCAAGGATGGCCGCGCCTTCCAGATCATCGACATCCGGCCCGCCAATACCGTCGTGGTGGTGCGCTTCAAGGGTGTCAGCGACCGCAACGCCGCCGAGGCGCTTTCCGGCACCGAGCTGTTCGTCGACCGCTCGGTGCTGCCCGACGACGGTGAGGAAGACGAGTTCTACCACGCCGACCTGATCGGGCTGGAGGTCCGGGACGAGACAGGTGCTGCCATCGGCAAGGTGGTCGCCGTGCATAATTTCGGGGGCGGCGACATCCTCGACGTCACGCTCGCCGGCCGCAAGGGCGTGCTGATCCCGTTCACGCAGGCCGCCGTTCCGCAGGTTTCGGTCGTCGAAGGGTTCGTCCGCGTCGATCCGCTGGCCGCCGGCCTGGTCGAGGACGAGGACGGCGAGGCCGCGCCCGGCCGCGACGGCTTCGATCCGAAGGGCCGGCCGCGCGGGCCGAAGGATGCCGGGGGCAACCGGTGAGTTTTGCCGCCTCGGTGCTGACGCTCTATCCAGAGATGTTTCCCGGCCCGCTCGGCCTGTCGCTGGCCGGCCGGGCGCTGGAAGCCGGCACATGGTCGCTTGAGGCGATCCAGATCCGCGATTTCGCCACCGACAGGCATCGCACCGTCGACGACACGCCGGCCGGCGGCGGCGCCGGCATGGTGATGCGCGCCGACGTGCTGGCAAAAGCCATCGACCACGCCTCGCCGCCGGGCGACCCGCGCCCAAGGCTGCTGATGAGCCCGCGCGGCAAGCCGCTGACGCAGGCCCGGGTGCGCGATCTTGCCGCCGGACCGGGCGCGGTCATCCTGTGCGGCCGCTTCGAAGGCGTCGACCAGCGGCTGATCGACGCGCGGGGATTAGAGGAGGTCTCAGTCGGCGACTTCATCCTGTCGGGCGGCGAGCCGGCGGCCCTGGTCCTGCTCGACGCGGTGGTGCGGCTGTTGCCAGGCGTCATGGGCAATGCCGTCTCGGGCGAGGAGGAAAGCTTCGAGAACGGATTGCTCGAACATCCGCACTATACGCGGCCGCAGGAATTCGAGGGCCGGCCGATCCCGGATGTGCTGATCTCGGGCAACCACAGGAAGATCGCCGAATGGCGGCGGGCCGAGGCGGAGAAGCTCACCAGGGAGCGGCGGCCGGATTTGCTGGCGGACGATCCGCCCCGATAGCTCGGGCGGATCGTCCTTCTCTTTATCTGACCATGATCTTTTCCGAAAACCGGGTCCCGCTTTTCGCTTACGCGGTCCTGCGGTTCGGGATCATGGTTCTCAGCCCTTGGCGAAATAGTAGAAGGCCAGGAACAGGCCGACGGCGACGACGAAGCCGCGTACGACGTTCTGCGGCACGCGCTTGGCGATCCAGACGCCGGCATAGCCGCCGAGGGCACCGCCGGGGATCATGACGATCGCCTGCGGCCAGGCTACGACGCCGCCGGAGACGAAGACCAGGATGGCGATGGCGGCGATGACCACCGCCAGCATGTTCTTCATCGCGTTCAGCCGGTGGTAGTCGCCGGCCTGGGTGAGGCCGAGCGTGGCCAGCATCATGACGCCCATGCCGGCGCCGAAGAAGCCGCCATAGATCGAGGTCAGGAACTGGACGAGCGAACCGGCGAACGAGCCGACGGCCGGCGGGTGTCCGAGCTTCGGCGCCGGCTTCAGCCAGGGGCCGGCGGCGAAAAGGGCGGTCGCCGCCAGAAGCAGCCAGGGCACCAGCGCGCGAAAAGAGGGATTGTCGAGCGCCAGCAGGATGAGCGCGCCGGCCAGCGCGCCGAGGGCCGAGATCAGGCAGAGCAGCAATGCCTGGCGCCAGAAATGCCTGATGTCGGAAGCGTAGGCGAGCGTCGAGGTTATGTAGCCCGGAAACTGCGTCACCGAGGAGGTGGCATTGGCGACGATCGGCGGCACGCCGACCAGCGTCATGGCGCCGAAGGTGATGAAGGTTCCGCCACCGGCCACCGCATTGGCGGCGCCGGAGACAAAACCCGCCAGAAAGAGCAGGATCGCGTCGAATGGAGACATCAGCACGTCGCCGGAGTAGGTTGTCCAGGCCGGATTAGGAAGCTTGACGGGCGCGCGCAACCCCGCGGCTGGCAATTGCGTGATGGCATGCGGCCAAAAAAGACAGGGCCAAGGCGTGACAAAGCGTCAAAATAGCTGTATGTGCCCGCCCGAACCGGAAGAACAATCTTTCGGAACCCGTCAACAATGACGGTGTAGCCGTCCCTGCCCGATGTCCTATGTTGGACAAAGGGCATAGCCGAGCGGTCATTGGAACTGCAAGGCGAGTCGAGGACGCTCTGACTGTCGGAAGAACAAGAAGTGGATATTTGAGATGGATCTCATCCGCCAGCTCGAGGCCGAACAGGCCGCCAAGATCGAAGCCAAGCGCAAGCTTCCCGAATTCCAGCCCGGCGACACCGTGCGCGTCCAGGTCCGCGTGACCGAAGGCAGCCGCACCCGCGTCCAGGCCTATGAGGGCGTCGTCATCGCCCGTTCCGGCTCGGGCTTCCAGGAGAATTTCACCGTCCGCAAGATTTCCTACGGCGAAGGCGTGGAGCGCGTGTTCCCGGTCTACTCGCCGATGGTCGAGGGCGTCGAGATCGTGCGCCGCGGCAAGGTGCGCCGCGCCAAGCTCTATTACCTGCGCGACCGTCGCGGCAAGTCGGCCCGCATTTCGGAGAACACCGGCGTGCGCGCCCGCAAGCTCAACGACGAGGAGCGTGATGCGCTGAACGCCGAGAAGGCGCGCATCGAGGCCGAGAAGGTCGCCGCCGCCGAGGCGCTTGCGGTCGAGAAGGCCGCCCAGGACGCCGCCGAGAAGAAGGCCGCCGCCGAGGCTGCCAAGGCCGCGGAAGCCGCCGCCGAATAAGCTTCTCGACAATTCGTTTTGGAAAAGGCGGCTTCGGCCGCCTTTTTTCGTTTGGTGGTGTCGAAAGCGTTTGGATTTGGCCGAGGCTCCGTCCGTGGATGACGACGTCGGGGTTGACATTCAATTATCTTGTACACTAAGTAATCGTGCACAAGATAACAGGAGACCACCTATGTCAGCACTCTACACCACCCAGGCCCGCGTCAGCGGCGGCCGCGCCGGCCACGCCGAGACCAACGATGGGCTGCTCAAGGTCGATCTGGCAATGCCGAAGGAACTGGGCGGGCAGGGCGGCGCCACCAATCCGGAGCAGCTTTTCGCCGCCGGCTACGCGGCCTGCTTCGAAAGCGCGATCCGCTTCGTCGCGCGCAAGGAGAAGCTGCCGCTCGAAGACGCCGCGGTGACCGCCACCGTAAGCCTCCACCCCAACGGTCAGGGCGGGTTCCGGCTCGGTGTGTCGCTGGCGGCGGAAACGAAAGGCCTTGATCACACGGCGGCGGAAGCGCTTGTATCGGCGGCGCACCAGATTTGCCCCTATTCCAACGCCATCAGGGGCAACATAGATGTTACGCTTTCGACCGTGGCGCTTCCGGCAAAGGCAGCATGACAACAAGAACCATAGAGACCGTCAGCGACGTCCCGGCGGATAGCGCCGGGGCGATTGCCGTTCCGCGGCTGGAACAGCAGCTCTGCTTCGCGCTCTATTCGGCGAGCGGGCTGATGACCAGGCTCTACCGGCCGCTGCTCGATCCGCTGGGCCTCACCTATCCGCAATATCTGGCCATGCTGGTGCTGTGGGAGCGCGCGCCGAGCACGGTCGGCGCGCTTGGCGAAGCGCTGGGCCTGGATTCGGCGACGCTGACGCCGTTGATCAAGCGGATGGAAGCGGGCGGTCTCGTTACGCGCAGGCGCGACAGCGCCGACGAGCGCAGGGTGCTGGTCGAGCCGACGGCCGAGGGGCAGGCGCTGCGCGCCCGCGTGAAGGATGTGCAGGCGGGCCTCGACTGCGCCATGCCGATGGAGCGCGCCGAGCTCAAGGCCCTGCAT
>NZ_RZOS01000479.1:0-3994 GCF_004022605.1 Mesorhizobium sp. M4B.F.Ca.ET.089.01.1.1 | reverse complement strand
ATCCCGAAGGCCTGCCTTTCCTGACCGTCGTCGCCATCGCGGTGTTGGCCGGGCTGGCTCACCTGACCGGCGCGCCGATCTTCGTCACCCTCGGTTTGCTGGTGACGGGCCTTGCCGGCCTCGGCATGCATCTGCGCAGCAAGCGCAACGAACGCCGCGCCGCGGCCCTGCTCGACGAGACCGCCGCCCGCAACCGCGCCGAGATCGAGACGCTCGCTGACCGCATGTGGGAGATGCAGGAAAGCGAGGAGCGGTTTCGCGGGCTGATCGACGCGCTCGGCGACCTCGTCGTCCATCGTGATCGCGACGGCCATATCGTCTACGCCAACAAGGTTTTCGCCGACCTTGTCGACATCGATCAGCGCGACCTCGCCGGCAAGAGCTTGTCGGAGCTTGGCATCGATGTCGGCATCGTTCCCGACGCCGCCTTCTCGGATCATGAGTGTCTGAGCTCCACCGACGTCGCCATCCGCACGCCGAGCGGTCCGCGCTGGTTTTCCTGGATCGAGCTGTCGGTGCGCGACAAGGACAACGGCGCCGTCTCGCACCGGGCGATCGCGCGCGACATCACCGCCCGCAAGCGCGCCGAATCCTCGCTGATCACCGCCCGCGAGCGTGCCGAATATGCCAGCCAGGCCAAGTCGCGCTTCCTCGCCACCGTCAGCCATGAGATCCGCACGCCGATGAACGGCATCATGGGCATGGCCAAGCTCCTGGTCGACACCGATCTGTCGCCCGAGCAGCGCACCTATGTGGGCGCCGTCTCGACCTCGGCCAGCGCGCTGCTCGCCCTGATCGAGGACCTGCTCGACTACTCCAAGATCGAGGCCGGCCGCTTCGACCCCGAGCCGCAGCCGACATCTGTGCGCGAGATCGCCGACAACATCATCGAACTGATGGCGTCACGTGCCTTCACCAAAAGCATCGGCCTTGGTTGCCATGTCGAGCCCGACGTTCCGCAGATGATCACCGCCGATCCGGGCCGGGTGCGCCAGGTGCTGCTCAACCTCATCGGCAACGCCATCAAGTTCACCGACACCGGCGGCGTGCTGCTCACCGTCGCGCGGGCGCGCACCGAAACCACCGACCGCATCTGCTTCACCGTCGCCGACACCGGTCCGGGACTGCGCGAAGAGGACATGGAACGCATCTTCGAGGAGTTCGAGCAATCCGACGGCACCTCGACCCGGGTGCATGGCGGCGCCGGCCTCGGCCTTGCCATCTCCAGGCGCCTGGTGACCGCCATGGGCGGCTCGATCTCCGTGTCGAGCCGGCTCGGCGAGGGATCCGAGTTCGTCTTCGAGCTTCCGGCGGTGGCGGCGACCGAGCCGCCGCAAAACCGGCAGGACATACTGTCCGGCCGGCGTGCCGTGATCGTGTCGAAGAACGCGGTCGAGGCCGACGCCATCGCGCGCACCATCCGCGCCCATGGCGGCGCCGTCGAGCTAGCGACGACGCTCGCCCAGGCAACGCCTTTCGCGGCGGGTTGTGATGCGCTTCTGGTCGACGCCGCGATGGAGAACGGCGACGGGCGCCTGCTCAAGCGCTTGCGCCAGGGCGGCTTTGCCGATTGCGAGGCGATCACGCTGATCGCGCCGACCGACCGCGGCATGCTCGGCGAATTCCGCGCCAATGGCTATGCCACCTTCCTGGCGCGGCCGGTGCGCGGCGAGACGCTGCTGCGCGTGCTTTTGACCAGCCATGCGCCCGCCGTCGCGCTGCCGCAGACGGACAGGCAGGGCGCACCGCCCGCGCGCGCCGGCGGCCGCCGCGGCGAGCACGGCCTGTCCGTGCTGATCGCAGAGGACAACGACATCAACGCCATGCTCGCCCGCGCCACGCTTCTGAAGGCCGGGCACCGCGTCAAGGTGGTCGGCAACGGCAAGGCCGCCGTCGAGGCCGTCACCGATGCCGGCCTGAAGCATCGCTTCGATGTTGTGCTGATGGACCTGCACATGCCGGTCATGGACGGGCTGGATGCCATTGCCGCCATCCGCCGCCACGAAGAGGCGCTAGCGGTGCCGCCGGTTCCGATCATGGTGCTGTCGGCGGACAGCCAGGAAAAGACCCGCCATACGGTGCTGGCGCACGGCGCCAGCGGCTTCGTCACCAAGCCGCTCGATCCGGATGCTCTGGTCAGCGCCGTCGAGGCGCAGGTCGCGGCCTGATTTTTTTGCCCCGGCAATCGCCCTAGGATCGCTTGGCTTTGCTTCGTTAAGGTAGCCGGTTGAGGGCATTCGCCAGCCGACGAAGTATTGCCCGCCGCGCCGTATCACGGTACTGTCACAATCCTGTTGCACCTACACCGTATCCCCGTGCCAAGAGGGATGGCTCGAAGGAGAATCACTCGTGCATACAGTTATGCCGGAATGTGACACTCGGCCGAACGCTGGCGGCGCCCTGCTCGCCACGCGGACGGCTGATGCCGTCGCAACAGGCGCCCCTCTCGGCCGCATCGGCAATCTCGAAGTCCGGCTTGCCCGCAACGAAGCCGAGATCGCCGCCGCGCAGGAGGTCCGCTACCGGGTGTTCTATGACGAGCTTGGCGCCAGGAAGGACCTGTTCCAGGCGCAGGACCGGCGCGACGCCGATCGTTTCGATCCGCTCTGCGATCACCTTTTGGTGTTCGATACGTCGCTTCCCGGCCCTGAGCACCGCCGTATCGTCGGCACCTACCGGCTGCTGCGGCAGGAGATCGCGGCGACGGCTGGCGGCTTCTATTCCGAGGGCGAGTTCGAGCTGACCAATCTGATCGCCCGTCATCCCGGCCAGCGTTTTCTCGAACTCGGCCGCTCCTGCGTGCTTAAGGAATACCGCTCCAAGCGCACCATCGAGGCGCTGTGGCAAGGCATCTGGGCCTATATCAACCACTACGGCATCGGCGTGATGACCGGCTGCGCTTCCTTCCACGGCATCGTGCCGGCGGCGCATGCCGAGGCGCTGACCTACCTCGCCCATCACTGCCGCACCAATTCGGCGTGGGACGTCAAGGCGGTTGCCGGCCGCTACTGCTCCATGGACCTGATGCCGATCGAAGCGGTCAACGCCAAGGCGGCCATCGCGTCCATGCCGCCGCTAGTCAAGGGTTACCTGCGCGTCGGCGCCCGCATCGGCGACGGCTGCGTCATCGATCACGAATTCTCGACCGTCGACGTCTTCGTCGTCATGCCGGTCAAGGAGATCGGCGCGCGCTACGTCAACTATTATGGCGGGGAAGGCCAGCGCTTCGCGGCCTGACGCGAGTAGGCAGTAGGCAGTAGGCAGTAGGGGAAGACATCACGTTCACGCTCCCCTGACTACTGACTATTCCCTGATCCTCCATCACGGAATATCCTCCGGCCGCCGCCCGGGCCTGCTCTTGTAGGCTGGGAAGGCCCAGCCGAATTTGAGCGCGCCGCCGCGCACCGCGAATGCCGCGGCGAAACCCACCAGACCGGCCGCCAATGGCGGCAGGCCGGCAAGGTCGCCGACGGTGAAAAGCGCCGCACCCGCAAGCGCCGCCGTGACGTAGATCTCGGGCCGCAGAAGCACCGATGGCTCGCCGGCCAGAAGATCGCGCAGGATGCCGCCGAAGGTTGCGGTCAGCACGCCCGTGATGGTGGCGACGACCGGGGACCCGGTGATGGCGAGGCCCTTGGCGGCGCCCATCACCGAGAAGGCGGCGAGACCGATGGCGTCGAGCCAGAGCAGCAATTTGTAGCGGGACTCGACCAGATGGGCGCTGAAGAAGACCAGCACCGCGACCACCACGCAGATCAGCACATAATCGCGGTTGCCGACCCAGAACACCGGCAGGTTGAGGATGACGTCGCGCAGCGTGCCGCCGCCGATACCGGTGACGCAGGCCAGGAACAGAAAGCCGATGATGTCGAGTTGCTTGCGCGAAGCGGCAAGCGCCCCTGTCGCCGCGAAGACGGCGACGCCGGCATAGTCAAGAAGCTCGATGAGGTTCATGGGAATAGGGGAATCGGGCAGTAAGGGAGTAGGGGAATAG
>NZ_RZOS01000478.1:0-4004 GCF_004022605.1 Mesorhizobium sp. M4B.F.Ca.ET.089.01.1.1 | reverse complement strand
GGGAAGCGGCTGATGTGATCGCGGAAACCCTGCTCGGCCGTGCCGTAGTCCCCCGACAGGATGAACTGGTAGGAGTTGCGGTAAAGCTCGTCCGGATCGTTAGTGGAAGGCAGTGCCGCGACCACCGTGCCGCCGGACTTGCCAGCCTTGGCGTCGGTTGCCGGCGCGGGGGCCGCCGGTGCGGTCTCGGCCGGAGCGCTGGCCTGGGTGTTTCCATCGGCGTTGACCACATTGCCGTTCTTGTCGACGGTGATGGTGCCGAACGTCTTCGGCGGCGCGCCGGTGATCACCTTGCCGGGGTCGCCGGTCTGCGACTCGACGATGACCTCGCCGACGCTCTGGCCGCCGTCGGACTGATTGCCGGCATCGGCCGGCGCCTGCGTGGCCGGAGCCTCGGCGACGCTGTTGTTGGTGCCGCTTTCGGTATTGCCATCGCTGTTGGGAGCCGGCGTGGCGTCCGACTTCTTCTGGCTGGCCGGCTGCTGCCCGCCTTGCGTGCCGCCCTCGAGCTGCTGGAAGCGGAATTCGTTGTCTTCCTGCTGCTTGCGGATCTGCTCCTGCATCTGCAGGATCTGGAAATTGAGTTCCTCGATCTTGCCGTTCATCTGCCTGAGCTGGTCTTCCAGGCCGGTGGCGCTGGCGCCATCCTGCTGCGCGACCTGCTGCTGCTCCGGCTTCTTCTTCTCGCCAAAGATGCCAAGCGTCGGCAGGTGGAAGGAAAACCCACTATCGGCAGGCTGCCCGGTGCCGGCTGCCGGGGCGGCGATGCTGGATAGGAGCAGCAGCGCAAGCGTGCCGCTGAGGACCGTTCTGAAGTGCATTATGTCTCTCGCCGTGAAATTGATAGCCCGTTGCGCCCTTCCGATTCAGAGTGGGACCAAGCGCCCTCGGCTCATAGCAGGGCGCGAGACTTCGGCCAAATTTTGTTTCAGGGCGCTGGATATGAAAAAGGCGGCCAAATGGCCGCCTTTCGCATGGATCTGTTGCAATTTTGCCGCCCACAGCGCCGCGCGTCGTCAGACGCGCAAAGGACGTTGTGGCACTTTTGGATTGACCCATGATCCTTTCCGAAAATCGAATCCGATTTTCGGGGTCAGCGTCAGGAACCGGCGCCCGAGAGCGTGGTGACGGCGCGGCGGTTCTGCG
This sequence comes from Mesorhizobium sp. M4B.F.Ca.ET.089.01.1.1, assembly GCF_004022605.1. NCBI lineage: Bacteria > Pseudomonadati > Pseudomonadota > Alphaproteobacteria > Hyphomicrobiales > Phyllobacteriaceae > Mesorhizobium > Mesorhizobium sp. M4B.F.Ca.ET.089.01.1.1. The sequence goes on along the minus strand of NZ_RZOS01000478.1, from coordinate 2,858 downwards.
ACCAGCAGGAGATGTCGTCGCAGACGGCCACCGGGCGCTCCTTGCCGTAGGAGATCGTCTTCAGGCGCTGGGCCGAAACGCCCTTGGAGACCAGGAAGTCGCGGGTGGCGGCGGCGCGGCGGGCGCCGAGCGCCAGATTGTACTCGCGCGTGCCGCGCTCGTCGGCATGGCCTTCGATGACGATGGCATACTGCTTGTACTGGTTCAGCCACTGCGCCTGGCGGCCAAGAGTCGTCTGCGCGTCGGCGCGGATCGACGAGGAGTCGGTGTCGAAGAAGATGCGGTCGCCGATGTTGACGGTGAAGTCCTGCGCGGAACCCGGCGTGGCGGCGCCGGCGCCGTTGAGGCCGAGATCGGCCGCGCTGTTCGGGGTCTTCTTCGAGGCGCAACCGGTGATGGCGAGTGCCGCCACCAGCGCGATCATGGCCGGGTTTCTGGTAAGTGCTGCGATACGGCCCATGCCGCCTCTCCTTCGCATTCGAGTGATTTCGTTGATCACCCAGTAACCACGTTTGGGTTAACCGGCATTCAAGAAACACGGTTAATATTTGGTTTCAGGCCGCCGTCCGCAGCCGTTACGCCCACGCATTACCAAGGGCGACAATGCGCGCGGACCGTAGGCGGAAATGCGGCCAAAACATGAAAAAAGAGGGAAATGGGGAACTGGAGAATTGAAGAACTGGAGAAAAGAGGTCACTTCAGCGACCCTCTGAGATTCACCAGCATTCCGCAGATCTGATTGTAGGACCGTAGCCACTCGTCGAGCTGTGTCTTAGAGATGTACTCAAGGTCGAACGCGTAGGAGATCCATGTCTCGACTTCGCTGCACGACCCCATAGCCATTGAAATGAAGCGAGCGAATTCCGCTTTGGAATGAGGCTGCTTGGCAAAGCCCTCAGCCAAGTTGGCGCAGATGGCCTTGCTCGAGCGACGCAACTGATCGGCTAGCGCGTATTGCTCGATCTTCGGAAACGCCAACGTGGCTTTGTGAATTTCAAGAGAAACTGCGTACGCCCGCTTATAGACCTCCAGGTCCCTTGCACGTCCAACGTAGCTTCCCCGCTTCTCCATTTCTTCAGTTCTTCAATTCCCCAATTCTCCAATTCCCCATTCCCTCCCCCTCACTCCAGCAGCGGCGACCAGGCCGGGTCGGAAGCGAAGTTCGAGGTCGGGATCGACTGCTCGTTGCGGCCGGTGAGGTCGACCGAAACCAGCTTCGGGCCGCCGGCCGAGTCGCGGAAGAACATCAGCACGCGGCCGTTGGGCGCCCAGGTCGGCCCCTCCTGCTGGAAGCCGGACGACAGAATGCGCTCGCCCGAGCCGTCGGTCTTCATGACGCCGATCTGGAACTCGCCGCCGGTCTGCTTGGTGAAGGCGATGAGGTCGCCGCGCGGCGACCACACCGGCGTCGAATAGACGCCATCGCCGAAGGAGATGCGGGTCTGGCCGGAGCCGTCGGCGCCCATCACATAGATCTGCGCGCGGCCGCCACGGTCGGAAGTGAACACCACCTGGCTGCCGTCGGGCGAATAGGACGGCGAGGTATCGATGGCGGTGGAATTGGTCAGCCTTGTGGTCGAGCGGCTCCTCAGGTCCATGGCGAAGATGTTGGAATTGCCGTCGTCGCGCAGCAGGCTCATGATCACCTTCTGGCCGTCGGGCGAGAAGCGCGGCGCAAACGTCATGCCGGGGAAGTTGCCGACCAGTTCGCGCTGGCCGGTCTCGATCTGCAGGAGATAGACCTTCGGCTGGCCGCTCTCATAGGACATGTAGGTGATTTCCTGCCGGTTCGGCGAGAAGCGCGGCGTCAGCACGATCGAGCGGCCGTCGGAGAGATAGCGCACGTTGGCGCCGTCCTGGTCCATGATGGCGAGCCGCTTCTTGCGCGCGTTCTTGGCGCCGGATTCGTCGATGAAGACGACGCGCGTGTCGAAATAGCCCTTTTCGCCGGTAATCTTCTCATAGATCGCATCGGCGATGATATGAGCGACACGGCGCTGATTGGCGTCGTTGGCGAAAAACTGCTCGCCGGCCAACTGCGTGTTGCCAAAAATATCCCACAGCCGGTACTGGGCGCGGATGCGGCCGTCCGCCTCCTTGCTCACGCTGCCGGTCACCAGCGCCTGCGCGTTGATGACCTTCCAGTCCTCGTAGCGCGGCGCCGCATCTGGGTTGGTGATCTTTTCGACAAAAGCGGCCTTGTCGATCGGCGCGAACAGTCCTGACCGTTTCAGATCGGCGGTTACGATCTCCGATATCTGCGCGCCAAGCTCTCCCTGAAAGTCGGGGATGGCGATCGGCATCGGCTCGACATTGCCTCTGTTGACGTTGAGCTCGAGGGTTGCACGAGCAGGCAAGGTGGCGACAGAAATCATGCCCATCGCCATTGCGGCGACCATCAGGAGCGGCTTGAGGATGGCTTTCATGTCTTCTCGCTTCTCTTGCTGATTTTTTGGGCGCTCAGGCTACAGGCCAAGCATCGCTCTCGGATCAAAGTTGACGCGGACGTCGGACCATATGTCCTGCTTGCCGGCGGGCACCTGCAGCCCGGCGACATCACATTTCTGCACGGCGCGAACCGCACTGGCGTCGAACTGGGGGTTGCCGCTGGACTTTTCGATAGTCGGGCGGCCTTCCAACTTACCGGAGGCGTTCAGGTTGAAGCGAACGACCACGGTGAAATCCTCGGAACCTTCGAGGCCGACCGGAAGGGTCCAGCAATGGCCGAGCTGATCTTCCAACGCGCCTTGTTCCGACCTGGAGAGTTTCTGGCCCTGATCCTTTTCGCCGCCCAGCGAGGCCTGCTGTGTCGAGCGCTTGGCGCCGCCACCGGAAGGCTTCTGCTTGTCGAGCAGCGC
>NZ_RZOS01000477.1:0-4009 GCF_004022605.1 Mesorhizobium sp. M4B.F.Ca.ET.089.01.1.1 | reverse complement strand
ACCGGGACCGAACCCCGTATCGATTGAACGATGCTGCGACAAGTTCGTTCAACGCCAGCTCCTCGCAGAGGCCGGCGTTCCAATACCGGCTTATCGCTTGGCAACGAATGCTACTGAGGTTGAAAGCTCTGCCGCGGAGATCGGCCTTCCGGTGGTTCTTAAGCCTGCCGTAGGAGGCATTGGCAGCACCGGTGTCCGATTGTGTCGAAGCGTCAATGAGTTGGCTGAACATACGACCTATCTGTTGGCCGGAAAGCATATATGGCGGTCTTCGCCAAGGATCTTGGTCGAAGAGTTTGCACAAGGCCCCCATTATAGCGCTCACATAATGGGAAATGAGGTCATTGGGATTGTAGCTGCTGAGTTCGGCCACCCACCGCATTTCGTATTTCGCGGGTTCACCTTCCCGGCCCTTCTCACCGACGATGAGCATGCAGACGTCGCCGATCTTTCGCTGAGGTGTTTGCGAGCTCTGGGCCTTGGCTGGGGGCCAACGGGCATTGAGTTCCGATGGACCAAGCATGGGCCGGTCGTCATTGAAGTCAATCCTCGTCTTTCTGGCCCCCCAGATCCCCAAATGATCCAAATGGCTTGCGGTATCGACCTAATCGCCGAACACACCAAGCTTGTCGTAGGAGAGCAATGCGATTTGCACAGACGGCGTTCGCATGCTGCGGCCGCGCGGATACTAGTCCCGGATCGTGATGGCACCCTCGATTGGATAGATGGCGACAGTCAGGCGGCTGCTGTACCAGGTATCGCCGAAGTCAAATTATTTGTTAAACCCGAGACGTTGATCGTCATGAAAGGCGATTCTCGAGACGAGATCGGACACGTCATCGCCGTTTCGTCCAGCCTTGCCCCGACGGCGGCGATACTTCAGCGTGCCGTCGACTTAATCCGTTGGTCAATCACACCACTTCCGACGGAAGGTAAACAGGAACAATCTGGGCCTCACTCCAACACGCCGTCTCGTGATGCCACATAATACCACCGGGAAGCTGCCTAGCTGGGCGTTCGCAGGCATCGCTTTAAATAGACTGGCAGCTGGCGGGAGTGCACAAGTTCAAATGTCTCTGGCTCAGAGAGAGAGTATTTCATGTTGCTATTCTGGCGGACCATGACGAAATGGAGGATACTGTTCGAATGGAAAGAGTGCCTGGAACTTCTGCAGGAAGGAGTTCCGGCTCCGCATACGGTCATCTCGTGTGGGTTACGGCAACGTCAGAACGCAAGGAAATCGATTTGAAAAAACAAATAGCCACCAGTTTTGACAAGATCGATCGCGTACTCTCTGATTTTAAGACAGACAGGCGCTATTTGCTATTCGCTTATGTCCTTCTGTCCAGTCTTGACGATCAGAAGATCTTCGACGTCGAGTGGGAAGCCTGGGTCGGCGACAATCCGAATCACTGGCCGCAACGGGTCTGTGTCGGCGCAATATTATCGCCCGGCACCCTTGTGGAAATTGCTGTGGTCGCGGCTCGCCCTCTAAGATCGAATACGCTCCACTCGATCGCATAACGTCGGCTAATGTAAGAACAACATATTTGCATCCTTCGGCTGGTTGTTTCGAGTGCACCGATAGTGGCACGAGCCATGCTCATCCGCGAGTATTGGGAGGAAATAATGCAGATTTCCAGTACTCTCGTAATCATTGTGGCACCTCCTTCGCAGGCTGCCAGACGCTCTGCTAATAAAGCGAATGATCCGCTTCATCTCGCGATGCCGGAATGCTGATTATCGCTCTGGCTCGTGCTATTCTGGATCGAAATTCTGGATCGGGCGTCAGGTCTTGGTACAGGCCCGAGCGAATGGCCGGCATCTTTATACTGTGGAACTAAGAATTGGAAACTTGACGATGAAACATCTTGTCGGAAGTATTTCCAGCGCCGGGCGCGCCCTGCCGCAACTCAACGGCAGAGCACTGCACATCGACAGGGCAAAAGGGCCATATCTCTGGACGGACGAAGGCATGCGGATGATTGATATGGCGCTCGGGTTCGGCGCTGTCCTTCTCGGACATGCCGATCCGGTGGTCAATGCAGCCGTCGTCGAGGCGGTCGAAAAAGGCTCGATGCCTGCCTTCGCTCACGCCGGCGAAGAAACGGCGGCTGAAGCGCTGAGCGCCCCCTGCGGTCCGCTGCAGAAGGTGATCTTCACCAATTCCGGCAGCGAGGCGGTCCATCTTGCGTGCCGTATAGCCCGCACCGTGACAGGCCGGCGCATCGTTGCGAAGATTGCTGCGGGCTTCGACGGATGGTTTGATCAAGTTGCTTTCGGCAATGCTGGATCGAGGGAGGCGTTCCTCGGGAATGGCGAGTGTCGCCCCATTCGGCAAGACATGACACTGACGCGCTACAACGACGTGGCTGATCTCGAGAGGCTGTTTTCCGAGAACACCGAAATCGCCGCCGTCATTTTCGAGCCCCTATTGGCCAATGCTGGTAGCATCGCAGCCGACATTTCGTATCTGACGGCCCTTGAATCTCTTGCGCGCGCTCATGGCGCGTTGCTGATCGCGGACGAAGTCCTAATGGGGTTTCGCAGCCGGTTCGGTCTGGCAAGCCACGGGCTGGATCTCGATCCCGATATCGCCACGGTGGGCAAGGCGATTGGCAACGGATTTGCCGTTGCGGCGGTTCTCGGTCGGCCCGAAATCATGGAAGCCGCTGACGACGGCCGGGCGGTACGCGCCGGAACCTATTGCGGCAACCCCGTCGCCACGGCCGCGGTGACGGCAACACTCTCGCGCCTTCGAGTATGCGACTACGACGGGCTTGCAAGGCGCGGCAATCTCGTGCGCAATTCGCTGGTCGCTGCCCTTGCTGATCGCGGGGCAACGATTACGACAACCGGCTACGGAATGGTCTTTACGCCCTGGTATTCGGCCACTCAGCCGAATACCTACGAGGACGCGACATTGATCGCGAATCCAGGACTGTCAGTAGCACTTCATTTGGCCCTTCGCAGGGCAGGCATCATGGCGATGCCGCAGGCCTTCGGTCGCTTCTATCTGAGCTTCTCCCACGACGATGCCATCTGCGACGAGATGGCGCAAGCTTTCAGGCAAGCAGCAGATTTTCTTCCGACTGGGCCTGATGGAATTCCGACCTGAGAAAGGCGGCGAGCTTTCGTCCAGCGAGACTGATATCGGGCGCCGCGATGAGCGCAAGCTCTAAGTCCGGCAAAGGCGGCAATCCTTCCACCTCGCCAAGCGCGCGATGCTCGAAAGTCAGCGCCGATTGAGGAAGGGCGGTCACTCCGAACCCCATCATGACAGCAGACTGCACCGACTGCATGTGCGAAGATGCCCACACGATCTTCCAAGCTCGACCGCAATCGTCAAGCGCCTTAAGAATATGGGGTCGGGCGCGGCAGTTTTCGGGAAACAACGCGAGCGGCAACTCCGTTTCCTGTTCAGGACGAGCATGGACGGAAGCACACCAGATCAGCTTTTCGCGTTTCAGGAGCTCGCCCTGTTTCCCTCCTTGTCCACGCGTAACAATCGCCAGATCAATATCACCCCGCGCCACGAGCGGTTCAAGGTCGTGGGAAAACTCGCAGACGACTTCGACTGCAATATCGCGGTGGCGGGTCGAGAAATGTTCCATGACGGAGACACCGAACAACCCGATATAGTCGTCGGGCATTCCGAGACGGACGTGCTTTCTGGTGCCGAGACCACCGAGCGCTTCTATGGTTTCCTGCTCCAAAGCCAACAGCGTGCGTGACCTCTCATACAAGACCTTGCCTAAGGGCGTAAGAGACACGGTGCGCGCTGTGCGGTTCAGCAATCGCTGTCCCAGGCGCTTCTCCAGCCTGGAAATCGATGCAGACACCGCCGCCTGGGTCTTGCCGACACGTTGGCCCGCCTCGGTAAAGCTGCCGGTCGCTACGATTTCCACGAATGTTGCCAAAGCATCCAGATCGAAATGTTGCATCGTCATCCAAGCTCACAGTCAATCGCTCTAACTAATGCATTCACGCACTGCGGACAACCAAGTGA
>NZ_RZOS01000476.1:0-4013 GCF_004022605.1 Mesorhizobium sp. M4B.F.Ca.ET.089.01.1.1 | reverse complement strand
CTTCGAAGCCGTGCCCGGCATGGACCGGCCGCTGACGGTGGTGCGCGGCGGCTTCATGGTCGACGGCGCGGCACCGCTGCCGGCCGGGCCGCCGCCGGCGCTGGGCGAGCATATGGACGAGGTGTTTGCGACGCTGCCGGCGCGCGACAAGACAAGAGCGCCGGCATGAGCGAGGACAAAAAGACCGGCCGCGCGCGCGGCGAGGACTGGTGGCGGACCGGCATCATCGAAATGGGCCCCGGCGTGATCCGGCTGCGCGGCTACGAGATCCAGGACCTTATCGGCCGCGTCAGCTTTCCGGCCATGATCTGGCTGATGCTGCGCGGCGAATTGCCCAGCGAGGACCAGGCGGCGCTGCTTGGCATCGCGCTGGGTGCGGCCGTCGACCACGGGCCGCAGGCGCCATCGATCGCCATCGCCCGCATGGCGGCGACCTGCGGCGTCGGCATCAACAATGCGATGGCTTCGGCCATCAACGTGCTGGGCGACGTGCATGGAGGCGCCGGCGAGCAGGCGCTTTCCGTCTACGGCGACATCGCCGCGGCGATGGACCAGGGCACGACGCTGGCCGATGCGGTGGCGGCGCGGCTCGATCGTTTCTTCGCCGAGGACAGGGGCTATGTGCCGGGTCTCGGCCATCGCTTCCATCCGGTCGATCCGCGCGCGCCGCGGCTCATCGAACTGACCCGCGATTTCGCGGCACGCGGCGTGGTCGGCGGCCGCTTCGCCGACATCGCCCAGGCCATCGAGGCCGAGGTGGCGCGGCGCAAGGGCAAGCGCATCCCGCTCAACATCGACGGCGCGACGGCGGTGATCTATGGCGAGCTCGGCTTCCCGCCGCCGCTGACGCGCGGCCTGTTCGTGCTGTCGCGCTCGGTCGGCATCCTGGCGCATGCCTGGGAGCAGTCGCAGGAGACCGAGCGCAACAAGGGGCCGCTGCCGCGGGAATGGCTGTGGGCCTATACGGGTACTCCGGTACGACCGTTTCCCGGGCGCGAGGATAAGAGCAGCTGATCTCAAATCGCGTCGGGAGGCTCGGTCTGGGGGACAGTCAAATCCCTCAGCAACGTCGACAGATCCGGCTCGTCGATAAGCAGCGCCGCATCGGCTGGGGCAAGCCATGCCCGCTGCCGCGTGCCCGCTTCCATCCAACGGGGCAGCTCCTCTGTCACGTTCAGCAGGTAGACGACGACGTCGACGCGGACGAAGCGGCTTGCCAGGCGTTTCCAATAGGAATAGGTGCCGGCCGGCTGTTTCAGGATGTCGCCGAGGACGCCGGCTTCTTCCCGCGCTTCAATCATGGCCGCCTTGCGCCCGCTCTTGCCCTTCATTGGCCAGCCTTTTGGCACGATGAAGCGCCTGGTCGTGCGCGACGTCACAAGCATCACCTCCATGTCGCCGCCGGCGTCCAGCCGAAAGGGGATGGCCGCCACCTGGCGGATCCGTTCCCCCTTCTTTGCCTTGCGTACCGCTGTCTTCTTGGTCGCTGCCATTCCCAGAATCCGGCCGGATCGCGCCCCTGCCCAGAAGGGAGGGCGCCATGCCGCAAAACCCCAAAACCGCCGGCAATGCAACGTGGCATTTTCCGGCAGGTAAGTCGGCTAAATAAATCGAAAATGCCGGCTTGTCAGCGGCACGACGTCAAAATTGCATTGCCCAGCACCTGGCAGCCCGGCTTGACGACCGGCACCTGCGGTCGAGGCTGCGGCACGATCTGGCGGTCCAGCTCGCGATTTAGCTGCTGCTGTTGCTGGAACTGCTGCCGCAGCATCCTGTTCTGCAGCTGCAGCAGTTCGTTCTGCTGGACCAGCACATTGCGATTTGTTGGGATAATCACCTGCGCCAAGGCATGGGGAGCCACCGCCGGCACGATCGCCGTCGCCAGCATTGCCGACATCAAAACCGTCGTTGGACGAAGCTGCGGCATCGATCCGCTCCCGCGTTAAAATCTACCATCCATATAGGGCATTTGACAGGCGGTGCCATGGTCGATGGGCAGCCACGCCGAATTGATTGGTTCATCCGCCACGAATCTGCCCACCAACCTGGCATTGCCCTTGACGGCGGAGCTGTCGGCGGACTGAGTTCCTGCTTAGGCCGACCGGGACGATCGGCATTCGCCGATCGCCCTTGGGATCGGGACGATCGGCAGTGCCGATCGCCCGTATCAGTCCACCTCGCGCAGGCGGTAGCCCACGCCGGTCTCGGTGGTGATGTAGCGCGGCTGATCGGGGGTCTTCTCGATCTTCTGCCGGAGCTGGCGAACGTAGACCCTGAGATATTGCACGTCGGTGGAGTCGCCCCAGACCTGCTTCAGCAGGAAATGATGGGTGAGCACCTTGCCGGCGTGCTGCACCAGGATGCGCAAGATGTCGTATTCCTTGGGCGAGAGTTTTACCTCCTTGCCCTCGACGGTGACGATGCGCTTGACCAGGTCGACGGTCAGGTCGCCGGTTTGGAACACCGGCTTCTCGCCCTGCTGCTGGAACTTGTGGCGCAGCGCCACGCGGATGCGGGCGACGAGCTCGTTCATGCCGAACGGCTTGGTGACGTAGTCGTCGGCGCCGAGCTCCAGCGCCGAGACGATGCCGGCCTCGTCGGTGCGGCTGGAGAGGATGACGACGGGAATGTCGAGACCCTCGCCCCGCCATTTGCCGAGCAATTCATGACCGGTCATGCCGGGCAGGCCGAGATCGAGCAGGATCAGGTCCGGCTTCTCCGTCGCCACCAGCTCGATGGCTGCCTTGGCGTTGGGTGCTTCGGAGACCGCATAGCCCTGGCTGCCAAGACCGACGCGCAGCAATTTGCGGATCGGCGGCTCGTCGTCGACGACCAGTATGGTGACGTTCTGATTGGTCATGCCGGATCACCGTTGCTCTGATCGTCCGTACTGGCCCGGCGCATGCCGGGCACATCAGCCGGCACCGGCATGCGGATGGTGAAGATCGCGCCGGCGCGGTCGGTGCGGTTTGCCGCGGTGATCGTGCCTCCCATCGCCTCGATGAAGCCGCGGCTGATCGACAGGCCGAGCCCGGTGCCGGCGCGCACCTGATCGCGCTTGCGCACCCGGTAGAAGGTGTCGAAGATCCGCTCCAGATCATCGGGCGGAATGCCAGGCCCCTCGTCCATGATCTGCAGGATGACGCAGCCGTTGTCGACCCAGCCCTGCAGCCGGATGGTGGAGCCGGGCGGGGCGTATTTGGCGGCATTGTCGAGGAGATTGAAAAGCGCCTGCTCGAACAGCACCGGATCGAGCCTGAGCATCGGCAAGTCGGCGGGGATGTCGATCTCGGTCTTGTGCTCCCCGGTGATCTTGCGTGCGCGGAGCAGGGCCGAGCCTACACTATCGCCGACAAAGTGCAGTGCGTGGTTCGGCTCCATTGCGCCGGATTCGATCTTAGTCATGTCGAGCAGGTTGGCGATGAAGCGGTTCAGCCGCTCCGATTCGTCGAGCACGGTCGACAACAGCTCGGCACGGTCCGTTTCGGGCAGCGCAGCCGCGAATTCCCTCAGCGTGCCGGCCGCGCCCATGATGGCGGCGAGCGGGGTCTTCAGGTCATGTGAAATCGAGGTGAGCAGCGCCGAGCGCAAGCGGTCGGCCTCGGCGGCGAGCTTGGCACGGTCGACGTCGGCGGCGAGCTGGATGCGCTCGATGGCGACCGCCGCCTGGTCGGCAAGCGCATCGAGCAGGCGTTGCTGCTCGGGCGTCAGCAGCGGTCCCTGCCTGTCGTCGTCGAGGCCGACGACGCCGATCGCCGTGCGGCCAGTTCTCAGAGGAAGGTAGAGGCGTTTCGCGCCGGGCAGCGTGTCGGCGCCACGGCCGGCGGCGCGGTTGTGCTCCCAGGCCCAGCGGGCGGCCGCGATGTCGGCCTCGGCCAGCGTGTCGTCGGGCGGATAGCCAGCCTTGACGGTGATCGTTCCGTTCTCGGGCAGCAGCAAGACGACGCGCAGCTTCAGCATCAGCGCGATCTGGAAGGCGGTCGCCCACAACACGTCGTCCAGCGTGCCGGCGC
>NZ_RZOS01000475.1:0-4039 GCF_004022605.1 Mesorhizobium sp. M4B.F.Ca.ET.089.01.1.1 | reverse complement strand
TTACTACCTGTTGCTGGCACGGGGCGCGGGACCCCTCTTCCGCCTTAACTGCGAGGAGATGACGGGGCAGACCGGGAAGGCCGAGGCGCGCACGCGTCAGCGGCTCTTCCAAGGTGTCTGCCTACCTGCCCCAGAGGAGATCGAGCTCGTCGACACCATCGATCTCCTTAGCGTGACGACAACGATGGAGGCTGGTGTCGACATTGGATCGCTGCTCGCTGTCATGATGGCGAACATGCCGCCGCTGCGGTTTAACTATCAGCAGCGCGTTGGCCGTGCCGGCCGGCGCGGCACCGCGCTTTCGATCGCGCTGACGCTCTGCCGCGGCCGGAGCCATGACGACTATTACTTCCAGCGGCCCGAGAAGATCACGGCGGATCCTCCGCCCCAGCCCTATGTCGACCTCACGGTGGAGCCGATAGTCCGGCGCGTCCTCGCGAAGGAGGTTCTCCGTGAAGCGTTCGCGGCGCTCCAGCTGTTTCCCTCGGCATCCGGCGACAGTGTCCATGGGGAGTTCGGGGAGACCGCCGCATGGGCGCAGCCCGCGCCCGGCTTTGGCGGCGGGGCGACGGTCCGTGCGCAGGTCTCCGCCTGGATCGGCGCGAACGGAGCCAGCATATCCGCAATCTGCAGTGTGCTCCTTCAATCCGCCGCTCCTGCCCTTCAGGCGCGCCGGATCGGCTTGGAGGCATGGGTGGCCGGGAACCTCGTGGCGGAGATCGATGCGGCGGTTGCAAGCCCGCACTTGGTACAGACCCAGCTCAGCGAGCGGCTTGCCAACGCCGGCATACTTCCGATGTTCGGCTTCCCGACCAGGACGCGTTATCTGTTTCACGGTCGGCCTGGCCGGGGGCAGTGGCCGCCAGCCGATGTGGTTGATCGCCCGCTCGATCTTGCGATAAGCCAGTTCGCTCCAGGGTCGGAGACCGTTAAAGAGGGCATGATCCACACGGCAATCGGCGTGGTGGACTATCAGCTCCGTGGAGGCATCCCCACAGAGATGCCGAACCCGCTCGGGCCGCCTATCCCCACAGGCATCTGCCGGCGGTGCCAGTCGATCGACGCGGCCGCTATCCCGGCGCTCACCTGCCAAGTGTGCGGCGCGGGGGCCGCGGAGCATCAGGTCGTAGATCTCTCCGAGCCGCGCGGTTTCCGGACACGCTTCGGGTCCGAGAGGGATTATGATGGGACCTTCGAGTGGACACCGCGCGCGACGCGGCCAAAGCTTGGCCTTGCGGGCCCCCCGCTCGCGCCGCACTGCAACTTCGGCATCCACAGTGGCGGCCAGACGGTCCACGTGATCAACGACAACAACGGACAGCTATTCGAGTTCGAGAGATTCTGGGACGAGACCTGGGCAACGCGCCAGGCCCTGAGCAAGGTCAACGCGCCCCCCCCCCGGGGCCAAGCGACCGGCGGTCGGGACCGCCGTGCTCTGGCCGCTATAAGCCGCACCGACGTGCTCGTCGCCGGGGTCGACGCATGGCCGCCGGGCGTGTTTGCAGACCCGCTCCGTGTCGAGGGACGGGCGGCGCTGTACTCGTTCGGGTTCCTGCTGCGGCGGGCTGCGGCGGTACGCCTGGACGTCAGCGACAGCGAGCTCAAGGTCGGGCTGCGAACGACGGTAGCGGCGGGGAACGTCGTCGGGCAGGTGTTCCTCTCCGACACCCTCGAGAACGGCGCCGGTTACAGCACCTTCCTAGGAGCGTCAGCCGAATTCGAGGCGGTGCTGCAGGATGTGCTTGGTCCGAGTCTCCTCGGCCGGGTCCAAGCCACGGCCGGGCCGCTCGACCATGGCACGGTGTGCCAGACATCCTGCCACGAGTGCATGCGCGACTACGGAAACCTGGCCTACCATAGCATCTTGGACTGGCGTCTCGCGGTGGACTTTGCGCGGCTGTGCCTCGACGCGGCGGCACGGATCGACTTCTCGCCTCCCCATTGGGCCGGCGTTGCGCAGCATGCCGCGGACCGGGTGCACGCCGCGTTTCCAGGATCGTCGCGGACGACCCTCGCAGGCCTGGAGGCGGTCGTCGCGGGGAGCCGGGCGATCGTAATCGGACATCCGCTCTGGGACATCCGCCAAGGCATGACCCATCCTGCACTGACCGCCGCCGAAGCCGCCGGCAGGCAAAATGGGCTGACCGTCGAGTTCCGCTCCACGTTCATGGCCATTAGGAGGCCGCTCTGATACTGCTGGACATAGAGCGAGGTGCGCGGCAAAACGGCACCCGCCGGGTCGTCTGCGGCGCCCACGGGCCCTCGGCACGGAAAGGGGGGATTGATGCAGGATCGCGCTGAAGAGCTGGCGCTTGAGATACGGCGTGGCCGCGAGAGCGGAGATGTCGTGAAGACGACGCTCAGTGTCGACGACCGTGTGCTCGCTCGAGTCACCGACGGCATCTATCGCCGGCCGTCGTCTGCGTTCCGCGAGCTGATCTCGAACGCCTACGACGCGGATGCCACCGAGGTCATACTGCGGACCGATGCGCCGCGCTTCGAGCGCATTGTCGTCCGGGACAACGGCCTCGGGATGTCGCCCGAGGTCCTGGCCGATTTCGTGATGCACATTGGTGGCAGCTCAAAGCGGACCGCCAAGGGAAAGCGCCTCGGTACCGTGAACCAATCGGATCCCACGCTGTCCCCCGGCGGGCGGCGGCTGATCGGAAAGATCGGTATAGGCCTCTTCTCGGTCGCACAGCTGACGCAGCATTTTCAGGTCATCACCAAGCGTCGCGGGGATGACTTCAGGACATCAGCGGTCGTTGTCCTGAAGACCCACACGGAAGAGATGCTGGCCGCCGCCTCCGACAAGCAGGTCTTCGAGACAGGCACCGTCGCGATCACAAGCGAGCCCGCGACCGACATCGAGACGCAGGGCACCGAGATCGTCCTGATGGAGCTCACGCCACAGGCACGCGAGCTGCTCCGCGGCCTGGATCGCTGGACCTTGCTCGACCGCGCGCAGGCGGGGGATGTGGATGGTGCCCCCCCGATGCCGCCGAGCTACCATATAGGGCGCGTGGCACGCGACGATGCCGATGTCTACCTCGAGCAGCCCCGGCTGCCTTGGGACCCGACCGACGCTCCGGATGTCAGGTTCCGGAAGCTGCATGCAGCAGTCCGCCAGGAAGTCCGCACGCGCAAGGCCACGCCCAACATCGAGGAGTCTCTCGATCACTATCTTGGAATGATCTGGCTGCTCAGCCTGGCGGTGCCCGTCCGCTATATCGACCGGCATCCGTTCGAGCTGACGGCCGGCGATGGGATCGGCTTCTACCGTCTCACAAGCAGGTCGGCGGAGCCGGTGGAGCTGATAGGTACAGAGACCATCGGGGAGCGGCTCGGGCTGACGAGTATCGTTGACCCGGTCGGCTCGTTCCGCGTCCTCCTCGACGATGTCGAGCTGCTGCGGCCGATCTCGTTCGACAGTGAACTCCACGGCACCAGCGAGATCGGCCGCCCCCTGATGTTCTTCGGCAAGGTGACATCCGGTCTTGGAGCAGTCCCGCCGGATATCGGCGGAGGGGCGCTGTCCTTTGAAGCATATCTGTACTGGAACCAGAAGATCACTCCCAAGGAGAACAATGGCTGCCTTATCCGCGTGAACAACGCCAGCGGCGTCCTCTTCGATCCCTCGTTCCTGGGCTACCAGGTTTCCGAGCTGACCCGTTTGCGTCAGCTCATGTCGGAGGTCTTCATTACGGAGGGGCTCGATGCAGCTCTCAACATAGACCGCGAGTCCTTCAACTACAGCCATCCGCACTACCAGTACCTCCAGAAATGGGTGCATTTCGCCGTCCGCCAAACGACGAACCGGCTCAAGCAGCTCAACAAGGAGCTGCTCGATTCCCGGCGGGCGGCCGCAGCCGGTCACCGTGTCTCGCGCCTTGAGAACCTAGTCGAGCGCGTTTGGCGCGACCGGAAGGGCACGGATGCCGAGCCTCCGCCTGAGGTCAGGGTGGCACCCGGCGGTCAGACCCCCCTGGCGGACCGCGAGCGCGGCGTGCTGGTGTTCAACGCTGACACTCTCGAGGCC
>NZ_RZOS01000474.1:0-4076 GCF_004022605.1 Mesorhizobium sp. M4B.F.Ca.ET.089.01.1.1 | reverse complement strand
GCCGAAGAGTATGCGGTGCGCATCACGCAGGCGAGCATGGCGCCCGTCACTCGCGTGGTCGAGTTGTTTCGGCGCGACACTACCGCCGGCCGGACTGCGACCGTCGATGCAAACGGGCGTGTCGACGTCGGCAGCATTGGAGGCACCGCACAGACGGCTCGAGACATTGGCGCGAGTGTGTTGCTGTCATCCGGCACGGGCACTGGCCAAGTGAGCCTTTCGGCCGGCATCGCGGCGGTAAACGTCACGCAGTTCGGCGGCGCGGCTGGCACCTTCGCATCGGGCCGCCCGGAAGTGAACACCACGCACGCCGCAGGCACCGCCTGGAACTCGGGTGCGATCACCGCGAATACCTTTGCGGCTGGCGCCATCACCGCTGCCAAGTTCGCGGCCAATGCCCTCGATGCGGTCTGGTCGACCGCTACGCGCGTGCTCACCGCCGGCACGAACATCGTGCTCGCCAAAGGAACGGGCATCACCGGCTTCAACGACCTTGATGCTACCGGCGTGCGCGGCGCGATCGGCATGGCTTCGGCCAATCTCGATACGCAGTTGAGCACCCTGTCGGGCAACGACACCACCATCAACAACAACGTGCTGGCGCTGCAGTCCACGGCCAACGGCATCAAGGCCAAGACCGACAATCTGCCAGCCGCGCCCGCTGCTGTGGGCGACATCCCGACGGCAAACCAGAACGCCGACGCGCTGCTTGACCGGGCTTCCGGCATCGAGGCAGGCATGACGCTTCGACAGGGCTTCCGCCTCTGGTCTGCCGCGCTGCTCGGCAAGGCGAATGGTCTCGGCACCGGAACGGCCATCTTCCGCGATACCAACGACACGAAGGACCGCATCAACGCCTCGGTGGACCAGGACGGCAACCGACTGGCGGTCATTCTGGATCCGAGCTGATGTTTGCCGATCGCTATTTCGGCAAGCGATATTTCGGCAATCGGTACTTTGGCCCACATGGCGCCGACGTCGATTCGCTGTTCAAGCCAGGCGGCGGCTACTATCGCAAGCCGATCAAGTACGTCCGCGATGGCAAAATTGTCGACCTGGACGAGCCCTTGGCAGCACCTGTCGAACCGGTCGAATGGCCAGCACTCTCGCCGGAGGTGGTCGCAGCGCTGCTCGCCGGCTTCCAGGCCCCGCCGATCGAGATGCCAGACGCGGCAGCGCTGGAACGGCGTCTTGGTCGCATGGTGATCGATGGGGAGATGGCGGCCATGCGAGAAGATGACGACGCCGTCCTGCTTCTGCTCATTTGACAGACAATTGCTGACAACTTCTAGCTTTTTAGTAGGCGCTGAAACGGAACGTACGCCAGATTTTTCGTGAACGGATCGAGTTCGTCGACCATCCGACACAGTTGAACTCAAGCGGCTTACAGTTTCGCATCGACCCCTTGCACCCTGTACCTGCCCGAAAAGCAGGACAGGAAATTGGCCAGGTACGTTTTCCGCGATGGTATCTTCGTCGACCAGCAGACCGGCGTTCCGATGGAAAAGCCGTTCGCCGGCCAGATCGTCATGCCGAACGTCATCTCCGACATCCCGGACTACGCCTCGCCGATCGACGGACGAATGATCACGTCGCGTTCCGAGCGCCGCGATGATCTGAAGCGCAACAACTGCGTCGAATACGAGCCGTCCCTGTCGCCGACGAAGGGCAAATTTCGCAACCCCGACTTCTGCAAGAAGCGGGGGCTTCAGGTGTCAGAGGAATTTCGATGAGCACTGCCGTCGCAGAAAGCCTTGCCAACAACGCCCCGCCGGCCGGCGCCATCGCCGCGGCCGTGAACAACGATGCCGCGACGGCCCTGGCCGATGACGCAGCGCTGGAAGCCATCTGGAACAAGCACGAGCGCGACAACGGCGCCGAGCGGGACGACGGTAAGTTCTCAAGCCCGAATCCCGAGAAGAAGGCCGATGCGAAAGCTGACGCCGGCAAGGTATCGCCCGAGGGCGGTGGCGGAGAGGAACAGGCCGGCGGTGGTCTGACGCCTGACGCAGGGTCGATTCCTCTCCCGGCCAACTGGCAGGGCATCAAGGGCGGCGTTGCCGAGAACGTCAAGCAGGCTTGGGAGAAAGCGCCGGCCGAGCTGCGCAAGTTCGTCGCCGAGCGCGAGCAGGAGCTTCAAGGCCGTCTGTCCGACCACGGCCGACAGGTGTCGGTTTACAAGCCCATCCAGGAAATCCTCGATCGCAACGGCGGATACTTCGACCCGAACACCGGCAAGAAGATGGCTGACGGCAAGGTCGTCACACCTGCCCAGGCGATCGAGTATCTTTTCAACGTCCAGCAGAGCATGGACAAGGCTCCCGTCGAAACGATCATGAGCATCATCGACGGGTATGGCATCCGCGAGAAGATTGCGGGTGTCTTCGGCCAGACCATCCAGCAGGGCGAAAGCGAATTGCGGCAGGAAATCGCCGGGTTGAAGCAGATGCTCGCATCTGTCCACAACTCCGCGAACATCGACGACCGCATAAACCAGAGGCTCCAGGAGCGCGACGCCACCGCCGCCGCCAATGAAGAGTTGGGCCGCTTGTCAGCCGACAAGCCGCTTTACTCCGAAATCCCTGAGAAGCGGATGGTCACCTTCATCAACGATGCATGGGACCGGCTTGGAGCCACCGCCTCGAAAGAGGCCGTGTTCAACCTGGCCTATGACATGGCAGTCAACGCCGATCCCGATCTGCGGGCCAAGGCAGCCGCCGCGAAACCGGCCGCTCCCAAGGACACCGGAAAGGTCGACGCGGCCAAGCGCGCCAACTCCGTCAACATCCCCTCAACAGCGTCGGGCAAGGCTCGGGTTCTCTCCGAAGATGAGGAACTGGCCGCTGTCTACGACCGCAATCAGAAAGGCTAATCCCGATGGCTGGTCCGTCGACTACCTTTACTGAAATGGTGTCCACCACCCTTCGCAACAGTGCGACGGAAGTGGCGGACAACGTTTCGAAGAACAACGCCTTCCTCAACCGGCTGAAGAAGAAGAATAAGATCCGCAACCTTGACGGCGGCACCGAAATCCAGGTGCAGCTCGAATACGCGGAAAACAGCACCTATCAGCGTTACGCCGGCCTCGACACGCTGAACACCAACGGCTCGGACGTCGTCACCTCCGCCAAGTACGA
Source organism: Mesorhizobium sp. M4B.F.Ca.ET.089.01.1.1 (assembly GCF_004022605.1). Classification (NCBI taxonomy): domain Bacteria; kingdom Pseudomonadati; phylum Pseudomonadota; class Alphaproteobacteria; order Hyphomicrobiales; family Phyllobacteriaceae; genus Mesorhizobium; species Mesorhizobium sp. M4B.F.Ca.ET.089.01.1.1. The sequence goes on along the minus strand of NZ_RZOS01000474.1, from coordinate 939 downwards.
TTGGGCGCAGGTCGCGCTGCATGTCGTGTCGAGCGGCAAGGAGCTTCGGCAGAACTCCGGCAAGTTCGCGATGATCAACCTGGTGAAGACCAAGAAGAACAACGCGCTCAAGACGGCTGCCAACAACTTCTCCGTCGACCTCTACTCCGACGGTTCGCTGGCGAACCAGATCGGCGGCCTGGCCAACATCCTCCAGACCAACGGCCAAGGCATCGTCGGCGGCATCGACGCCGCGACGTGGACGTTCTGGCGCAACAAGTTCCGCGAGGCCACCGGCACCAATCTTGCCGCAACCCCGAACGCGGCCAATGCTGCGACCTTCAAGGCGGACATGAATGCCATCTGGCTCACCCTGAACCGCGGCGCCGACAAGCCCGACCTGATCACGTTCAGCCATGACTTCTACTCGCTGTACGAGACCGGCGAGCAGCAGCTCCAGCGGTACATGGACGCCGACATGGCTCAGTCCGGTTTCATCGGCCTGAAGTACAAGACCGCCGACGTGATTTTCGACGACAACACGAATTTCACGACCACGGCCGAGAAGGGCTACTTCCTCAACTCCGACTACCTCTACGTCGACCAGCACAAGGAGGCCCAGTGGACGCAGGACGACGAGAAGAAGCCCGTCAACCAGGATGCGGTTGTCATCCCGTTCTACTGGATGGGCAACGTCGTCTGCACGAACCGCTCGCTTCAGGGCGTGCTCTTCGACGCGGCATAAGGAGCAAGAACGATGACCTCTTTTGTTGGTATCGACGTCACCAAGACGTTCACCGCCGCGCAGCTCACCGGCACGGAATCCGGCAAGGCTCCGAAGATCGGCGACACCTACGAAGCGTATGACGGCAAGGTCTACCGCTTCGTGAAGTACAACCAGGGCGCCGGCGCAATCGCCGCTGTCGTGGGTAACGTCGTCGGCTTCTACGCTGCCGGCGG
>NZ_RZOS01000473.1:0-4101 GCF_004022605.1 Mesorhizobium sp. M4B.F.Ca.ET.089.01.1.1 | reverse complement strand
GGGCAGTGCTGGGCCGCCGACCAGCGCCCGAGCCCGACGAAATCCGAGGCGATCCGCGCCTCGGTCCAGGGGCTCGACAGTTCCTGCTCCAGAAGGGAAGCAGCCTCTTCGTCGCCCGCCGCCCTCAGTTTGGAGATAAGCGCGCGGACCGGCGGCGAGTCCTTCGTCGCCGGAAAGGGCAGGTTGGCGAGACGGGCGAGCGGCGATCGATCCCAGGTCTCGCATTGATGCGTGAAGGCCATGGGCGCGTAGTAGTGGATGGCGGCGATCTGCCTGTCGTCGGCGAGCGGCGGGGTGTCGCCGATTTCCCAAATGCCTTGAAAACGCGCCGGACCCCAGACCATCGTGTGCAGCGGACATTTGGCGCGCAGGGTCCCGGCAAGCTGTTCGCGCAGCGAGAGCCAGTCGCTCCGCTCCATCGGAGGTTCGTTCAACAGCTCCGGATAGACCGAATCCTCCGGCAGGTCGGCAATGACGACGCGCAGCGCCGTCCAGGCTTGAACCACCTGCCTGGCGGCGGCTGCCGGATCGCGCCGGAACGCGGCGCGCAGATCACCCGAAGGATGCATGTCCACCAGCACCGCGAAGCCCAGCCCGACAAGCTCGGCCACGCCACGCTGAATGGCGCGCAATGCCGCCCGGTTGCCGTACGCGACGAGATCGCCATTCACCGGCAACCGGATCGTTTCGAACCCCGTTTGACGAAGCTTCTCCAGAACGGCCGGAGCAGGGGCGGTCCCGCCTTCTCGTTCGAACCATCCCGGGAGGTTGAACCCATGCGAGGGAACGGCGCGTTTCGTAGCCGCCGGCAGTGTGGCGGAGACGGAAAGGGGCAGGGCCGTGAGCAGTGCGCCGCCGGTCAGGGCAAGCGCACGCCGCCGCGACAGCGCCGGCAAAGCCTGCTCCGGCGCCCGCATGGATCAGGTCCTCGCAACGGCGCCGCGGCGCCAGTCGCCGGCCTTCGACGGGACATCCTGCCGGGTCTCGCCGGGCTGGGCGCTGTCCTGCGCGATCAGCAGCGTGGCGCTGCGTTCGACCTGGCCAGCACCGAGATGCCGCTCGATCAGGCCGGCGGCGTCGGATGCCCTTTCGGACCGGTTCAACGCGAACAGCGTGAGATCGGCCTTGGCAAAAAGCTCCGGGTCCCAACCTTTTTCGCCAAGCGATGGGGCGACCACGAGCACGAAATCGAAAGCATTGCCGGCTTCGGCAAGAATGCTGGGCAAGCTGTTGCGATCGCGCGATTGCTGACCCTGCCCGGCCGCCCCACCGGCTGCAACCGTGCGGAGGCCGCTGGCGCCGTCGATGAACAGGCCGGAGCCGTATCCCGCGCGATGCGGCAGGTCTCCGACTTCAACCACGAGCACATTCTGTTCGGCTCGCTGCAGGCCGATCCCGACCATCGCGCCAGCGAGCCGTGCCTCGGCGCTGCTTTGCATCGAGGACACCAGCAACACAAAGGGTTTGGGGTGGTCGCTCAGGCGCCCGAGGATCTGCCGCATCAGCCTCAGCACGGCCAGCGACAGCGTTTCGTTGCCGGTCTCGAACAGCGACTTCCTCATCGCCTTGATGTTTGCAAGCGCCGCGCCCCCGGCGACCCCGGGCAAGCGGTATTCGCCGAAATCGGCCGGCACGGGCAGCGATCGGGGCTTGGCCTGCGGGCCATCCTTGGCTGGATCGACCGCCTGCGGAGCGTCCCGCCGTTGGCTCGACGGATCATCCTGCGGCCGACCGACCGGGCCCAGCGTCAAAGCGAGGCCGCATCCGGCCATGAGGCCGAGAAAGACGCTCACCGGCAGCAGCAGGGCCGGCTTTGGCCAGGTCGGCTGCAGCGGCGGCGCGGCGGCGCTGATGGTGCGCGCCTCGGATGTCTGGACACCCTGCAGCTGCGATGTTTCCTGCGCGCGCTTGAGGAAGTCGTCGAGCACGGTGCGGGCGGCCTGGGCCCTGGAGTCCAGTTGCCGCAACTGCACCTGCGCCAGGCTGGAGTCCTGCGACTGCTGGCGCAGGGCTTCGAGCTTGTCCTGCAGCTTTGCGGCATTCTGGACGGCGAGATCGTAGTTGGCCTTCAGCTGCTGCCTGATGCGTATCGCCTCTCCGGCCATGAGCCGGTTGATGCGATCGAGTTCGGACCTCAGGCGTCCGATCGCCGGATGGCGCGGCCCGTACATGGTTTCGAGGTTGGCGAGCTCGGTGGCGCGCTGATTGTAATCGTCGCGCAGATTGGCGGCCGCGTTGGAGGAGAGTATCTCCGAGAGCTTGGCGAGGCCTGCCGCGGAGGTGCCCGCCGCCAGCGCCTGATTGTATCTGTCCTTTGCCTTGTCGGCGTCACCCTGCGCGGCGATCAGCTGCGTCGTCAGTTGGTCGAGCTGCGATTGCAGCGTGCCGCCGTCGGTCGGATCAACGATCCTGTGCTGCGATTTGAAATCCTCGACGGCGCGCTCGGCGTCGCTGACGTCCTTCTGCAGGCCCTTGATCCTGTCGTTGAGAAGGGAGTTCACATCGTCATTGGCGGTTTCGCGCTCGCCGGCGAGGCTCGCCTTGTAGCGGTCGACGATGGCGTTGGCGAGGCGGGCCGCCTTCTCCGGCGACGGCGAGGTGAAGGAGACATTGATGACATAGGTCAGCCCCTCGCGCTCGACCGATACCGCCTTCTGGAAACGCTTGAATGCCGCGTCCTGCGAGGAGGTCCCTCCGAACAGGGACATGAGGCGCGATATCGGCCCGCGGGATGAAAACTCGGGATCGTTCTGGAGCTTCTGGCTGTCGAAGACGGTGCCCAGCAGGTCCTGCGATTCGATGACGAAGACCTGGCTTGCGATGGCGGCGCTGTCGGCCCCGATGCCCGGTAGGACGTTGTTGAAATTGGTCGCGCGCGCGTCGCGCGGATCGATCAGGATCGAAGCGGTCGCGGTGTAGCTGGGGCTCGTCACGGCAAGGTAGAGCAGCGCCAAAAGCAGCGCCGCGCCGGTGATGGCAAAGACCAGCAGGCGGCGCCCCCAAAGGATGGCCCACAACGGTCCGATATCGAACAATGGCGGAAGAGCGCGATCGTCGATCCTGGCTGGCTTCATTACCTTTCCCCTGCAGAGCCGCGGCGTCCCGACACCACTCTACACGGTCTAGTATTCAGGATTAACGTTAGCCTTTCGTTAAGGTTACCGAGGTGCTTACGCGATTCATTTCGCGCTAACGGTAACCATGAGCAGCGTTCGCGCTGGCGCGATTGCGGGCTTTTGCTTTATTCAGGGGCAGGTTTCAGCGTCGGCTCGCCTGCCGCGGGGGTTAGGCAAGTTGATTGCTGCAGGGGCCGACGTTGAGTGAGAATCAAGCCGATCGCGACGCCGTGGCCGGGAGCGCCAGCCCCGCGGCCGGCATGCGCATGCCCATCGTGGCGCTCGCCAAGAGCGGCGCGGTGGCCGGCGTCATCAAGCTTGCCAGCGCCGGCCTGTCCTTCCTGATGTTCGTCGCCGTGGCGATGGTGATGGACGGACGGCAGTTCGGCCTCTACAGCGCGACCTATGCCGGCGCCAGCCTGGTGTCCTTCTTCGCCTCGGTCGGCCAGCAGAGCACCGTGCTCAGGTTCTGGCCGCAATATGCCGGGCTTGGCGATCTCAACTCCGCCCATGGCATGATGGCGCGCGCCATTCTGGTGGCGCTGGCGGGGCTCATAGGCTCCAGCCTGCTGATCCTGCTGGTCGGATTCCTGCCGTTCATCGGCAAGGGCACGCCGGAATGGTTCTCGCTGTGCCTGGCGGCCGCAGTGCTGTCCTTCTCGCTCGGCTGGTCGGAGTTCACCTCCGGCGCCTTCCGAGCCAAGAACGCGCTGATATCCGGCCTTTTGCCGCGCGATATCATCTGGCGCGCGGCGACGATCGGCATCCTTTTCGTCTGCCATTTCATGCGCGTGGAGATGAGCGCGGTCGAGGCGACCTGGCTGACCGCCCTGCTGCTCATCCTGTCGGTCGTTCCGCAGACAGTGCGACTGGTGCGCGACACGGCGCGCGCGGAACGCGGCCCGCTGAGCGAAGGGCAGAAGCAGGAATTCAAGACGGTGACGCTTGGCCTGTGGGGCGTCACCTCGCTGCCGCCGGCGCTCGG
>NZ_RZOS01000472.1:0-4135 GCF_004022605.1 Mesorhizobium sp. M4B.F.Ca.ET.089.01.1.1 | reverse complement strand
CATTCCACCGCCTCGGCGATGCCCGGCGGCTTTGCCAGCGGACGGGCCCGGATCTGCTGCACGGCATTGGCCACCGCGCGCGCCGTAGCCTCGGCGACATCGCCCGCGCGCAGCATGATGATCTCGGCTTCGCGCGCGGCGTCGGGATAGCCGATCCAGTGATAGACGCAGCGCCGGCGCAGCGCCTCGGCCAGCTCGCGGGTGCGGTTGGAGGTCAGGATGACGATCGGCTGCGTTGCGGCGCGGATCGTGCCGCGTTCGGGGATGCTGATCTGGAAATCGGAGAGGAATTCAAGCAGCAGGGCTTCGAATTCGTAGTCGGAGCGATCGATCTCGTCGACCAGAAGCACACGCTGTTCCGGCGCGCGCAGGACCTGCAGCAGCGGCCGCGCGATCAGGAAGCGGTCGTCATAGATGTCGATTTCGTGCTCGCCGGCATGGCGGATGGCGAGCAGCTGGCGCTGGTAGTTCCATTCATAGAGCGCATGCGCGGCATCGATGCCTTCATAGCATTGCAGGCGCACCAGCTCACGGCCGAGCAGTTCGGCCACTGCCTTGGCGGCTTCGGTCTTGCCGACGCCCGGCGCGCCTTCGAGCAGCAGCGGTTTTCCCAACCGGATCGCCAGGAAGATTGCGGTCGCAAGGCTGTCGTCGGCGAGATAGCGCGAGGCGGCAAGGCGCGCCGCCACCGCTTCCGGCGAAGCCGCGATCTGTTCTGCGTCGGCGCGGGTCATTGTCCGCTCAACCCGCGGCCTGCGCCTTTAGCGCGCGCAGGATGCGCTCGGGCGTGATCGGCAAAGTGTCGATGCGCACGCCGACGGCGTCGAAGACGGCATTGGCGACCGCCGGGATCTGCGGGTTGGCGCACATCTCGCCCGGCCCCTTGGCGCCGAACGGACCGTCCGCTGACGGCCGTTCCAGCACAATGATCTCGGTCTCGGCGAGATCGCCGGGACCCGGCATCAGATATTGGTTGAAGTCGGTGCCGCCATGGTCGCGGTTCGGATAGTAGGGCTCGGTCGTCTCGTAGAGCGCGTGGCTGATGCCCATCCAGGAACCACCGACGAGCTGCTGCTCGACCATCTTGGGGTTTAGCGCGCGGCCGATCTCGAAGACGTTCTTGACGTTGAGCACCGTCACCTCGCCGGTTTCGTCGTCGACCTCGACCTCGGCCACCGTACAGGCATGCGCGTAGCAGGTCGACGGCTTCATCGCGCCGGTCTCCTTCTCCGGATAGGAGCGCGGGATCAAAAACATGCCGCGCCCGGAGATCGAGCGGCCGCGCTTGAAATGCGCCGACAGCGCGACGTCGAAGATCGAGATCGATTTCTGCGGCGCGCCCTTCACCAATATGTTGCCCTGGCCGTCGGTTTCGAGGTCCGAGGCGTTGACTTCCAGCTCTTCCGCCGCCACTTCCAGCATCACCTGGCGGGCTTCCCTGGCCGCCTGAATGACGGCGTTGCCGGCGCGGTGCGTGCCGCGCGAGGCAAAGGTGCCCATGCAGTGCGGGCCGGTGTCGGTGTCGGCGGTGTCGACGATGACGCGGTCGGTCGGCACCCCGATGGTCTCGGCGCAGATCTGCGCCATGATCTGCTTCATGCCCTGGCCGAGGTCGACGCTGGAGAGCGTGACCATGAAATTGCCGGTCGGGGTCGAATGGACCAGCGCCTGGGTAGGGTCGCCGCCGAGGTTCATGCCGGTCGGATAGTTGATCGCGGCGACGCCGCGTCCACGCCGGATCGCCATCTCAGACCCCCTTCCTGTAGGACGACATCGCCATGTATTTCGCCGCCACCGGCCAGTTGGCGGCGCGCGAGGCTTCCTGCATGCATTCGATCAGCGCCGCGCCCTCGGTCGGCTGGCGATGCGCCTTCATGTCGCCGTCGCGGTAGGCGTTGATGAAGCGGAACTCGAGCGGGTCCATGCCGATCAGCCGCGCCAGCTTGTCCATCTGCACCTCAAGCGCGAAGTCGCCGATCGTGACGCCGAAGCCGCGCATGGCGGAGGAAGGGGTGCGGTTGGTGTAGACGCAATAAGTGTCGATCCAGACATTGGGGATCGTGTAGGGCCCGGGATAGTGCGCTGCACCCTTCTGCGCGCCATAGGGCGAATGGCGCGAATAGGCGCCGGCGTCGGTGTAGCCCGTCACCTTGCGGGCGACGATGCGGCCGTCCTTCATGACGCCGTCCTTGATCACGACCTTTTCGGCCGCGCGGGGCGACGAAATCTGCATCTCCTCCTCGCGGCTGTAGATGAAACAGACCGGTCGCCCGGTTAATTTTGCGCCGAGGATGGCAATCGGTTCGACGATGACGTCGACCTTGCCGCCGAAACCGCCGCCGACGGTGCCGCCGACGAAATGCAGCTTCGAGCCCGGCATCTGCAGGATGATCGAGGCGTTGTCGAGGGTGAAGAACATCGCCTGCGTGTTGGTGTAGCAGGTGAAGCGGTCGTTGCCCTCGGGCGCTACGACACAGCCGGTCGTCTCGGTCGGCGCATGCTCGATCGGCGAGGACTGGTAGGTCTGCTCGAGGATGTGGTCGGCCTCGGCAAAGCCCGCCTCGACATCGCCGAAGCGGACCTTGCGGCACTCGCCGCTGTCATACAGGTAGTGGTTCTGGCCGTGGTATTCGTTGACGAGCGGCGCGCCGGGCTTCAGCGCTTCCTCCATGTCGAAGACGGCGGGCAGCACCTCGTAGTCGACCTTGACCTTGGCCGCTGCCTCCTGCGCCGCACGTTCGGTCTCGGCCAGCACCGCAACCACCGCCTCGCCCTTCCAGCGCACCTTGCCGTCGGCGAGCACGGTTTCGTCCTCCGGCCCGATCTGGATCAGGATCAGGATGGTGTAGACATTGTGCGGCACGTCCTTGGCCGTCAGCACCTTTACCACGCCGGGGTGCTTCTCGGCTTCCGAGGTGTCGATCGCGCGGATGCGGGCGTGATGGTGCGGGCTGCGCACCATCTTCAAATGCAGCATGCCCGATAAATTGCGGTCGGCGAAATAGGCGGTCTTGCCGGTGACATGGCCGGGCGAATCGAGCCGCGGCCTCGGCTGTCCGATCTCGTGCAGGCCGTCCTTGCGCTGATCGGCGAAATAGCTCTTGCGCAGTTCCATTCTCTTGGTCCCCTCAGGCCGCGTTCTGCGAATTGGAACGCGCGGCGCTCAGCACCGCCTGGATGATCGGCTCATAGCCGGTGCAGCGGCAGATGTTGCCGGACAGCGCCTCGACCACCTCTTCGCGGCTGGGATTGGGCGTGCGGTCGAGCAGCACCTTGGCGGCCATGATCATGCCCGGGGTGCAGAAGCCGCATTGGGTGGCGAAGGCATCGAGGAAGGCGCGCTGCAGCGGATGCAGCACGCCGCCCTCGGCGAGACCTGCCGTGGTCCTGATGACGGCGCCGTTGCAGGTCTCGGCCAGCGTCAGGCAGGAGAGCCTCAGCTCACCGTCGACGATGACCGAGCAGGCGCCGCAGGTGCCCTGGTGGCAGCCGCCTTTCGGCGAGGTGTCGCCGATCTTGTCGCGGAGTGTGTGGAGCAGCGTCGTGCCGCTGTCGATGAACTCGGCCTTTTCCGAGCCGTTGAGCGTGAACTGGACCGGGACCTTCGCCATGTCTTTCCTCCCAGCGCGCCTGCCCGGATATCCGGACAGACGCGCGCCCCCGACGTGTGAGACTTCCTGCCTGTCGCAATCCCAAAATCGCTACGCGCTTTTGGGCGACAGGCATCATGCGAGCAGCAGCCGGCCGAGATGGACCGGCAGCACTTCGGCGCGATACCAGGCGCTGGCGACCGGATCGGTGATCGGCGCTATGCCCTCGTTTGCCACGGCCAGCGCCGGTGCGATCTCCCCGCGCGTCAGCCGGCAGCCGAGCAGCGCTTTTTCGGCGGCCCGCGCACGCATCGGCCGATCGGCCATGCAGCCAAGCGCGATGCGCGCGGAATTGATCGTGCCGTCGTTCGTCCGTTCCAGCAAAGTGGCGATGCTGAGCACCGAAATGCCCTTGGGCTTGATCCGCGACACTTTGAGAAAGCGGAAGCTCTCCGGGCGGGGCAAGGCGAAGGCGACGGAGGTGACGATGGAACGGCTGGCGTCGCGTCCGGCCAGGAAGGTCTCGATCGGCACTTCGCCATCCT
>NZ_RZOS01000471.1:0-4188 GCF_004022605.1 Mesorhizobium sp. M4B.F.Ca.ET.089.01.1.1 | reverse complement strand
GACATGCTGCGCCACCGGCCTCGCGCCAAGACCCTCCAATATTTCGAGCGCCTCGCGCAACGCCGGCTCGTCGCCATGCAACAGGGCGAGCGCGCGGTCGAAGGGAGCGCCCATCCCGGCCCATAGCGCCGCGGCGCCGCGCCACTCGCCGGCGAGCAGCATCCGGTGCGGTCCCGCCATTCCCGCCGTGTCGCCGGGATCGCTTTCGAGTGACAGCAGCAGCCGCCAGATGGCGAGTTCGCCGAACACCGCCCGCGTCGGCGACAGGCTGTCGGCCAGCTCGATCAGGCCAAGCGCTTCCTGCCTGTCGCCTTGACCGAGCCATGCCCGTTCGGCCATCACCGCCGCGTAGGGCGCCAGCCGCTGCAGCTCCATGCCCTTGTCGAGGAACCGCTTCATCTCTTCCAGCACCGGCTCGGCCGAGGGATCGCCCCGCCTTATGCGCAGTTTCGCCAACGCCACCAGCGAGGGATAGCGCACCAGCGCGGTCGTCGCGTCATTGTCGATGACGTCATGCGCAACAGTGGCCGCGTCGTCCCACAGGCCGCGCCGCACCAGGAGCTGCGCCTGCACGCCCCGCATGTAGTCGCGCCAGGTCGCCAAATCGTTCTCGACGCAATAGGCGATGCCGCGCTCGAGAAAGGACTGCGCCTCGGCGAGGTCCAGTTGGTTCATCTCGATGCAGGCGCAATTGGTGAAGGCGCGCGCCGCATGCTCCTGGAAGTTCTGTTCGAGCGCGAGCTCGAGACTGCGTGCGAGATGCAGCCGGCCGCTGGCCAGATCCAGCCATTGTTCGGCCGAACCCAGATTGTTGAGGGCGTGGCAGACGATGTCCGGCCTGTCCAGCCGCTCCGCCAGCTCGACCGCCCTGCCGCCGAGCAGCAGCGTCTCATCGAGTTTCTCGGCCAGCATCGCCAGTTGCGAGAGATTGGAATAGGCCATGGCAAGCTCTGGTCCGGCGGGCGCCGTTTCCAGCAGTTCCACCGCCTGCGCGCCGAACAAATCCGCCTGCTCGCGGTCGCCGACGAGATAGGCGAAGCGCGACAGGCACCGCAGGCTGTCGCCCTCCCTGAGCCTGTCGCCCAGGGCCTGCTGCAGCCGGCGCGCATGGCCTTGCGCCTCGATGGCCGCGTCGATGCGGCCGATGAGATGACATTCGAAGGCATAGCCCTCATAGAGCCTGGCGCGGTCCTCCATCGACATGGCGTCGGCGTAGCGCAGGGCGACCTCGTAATGCCCGGCGGCATCGCGATGCGCGCCGACGCGCGAGGCCTCGCGCGCCGCCAGCGGGGCAAGCTCGCGCACCGCCTGCAGGTTTTGCGCCTCGACCGCATGATGCACCAGCCTTGCGGTGGCGACGTCGGCGTTTTCCTGCAATGCCGACAGCGCGCGCTGGTTGAATGCGCGCCGGTGGCTTGGCGTCAGCATCATCTCGATGGCCCGGCGGGCGATATCGTGCCGGAAGGCATAGCCGTCGCCCAGATCGTCGAGTAGGCCGTTCGAGACGCATTCGGCGAGTTGGCCGGCGCTGGCGACACCGCACAGGCCGCGCAGCGCCCAGGCATCGGCGCGTCGGGGAAACACCGACACCGCATCGAGCATCGAGCGCGCGCCGGGCGACAGGCGTTCTGCCCGCGCCAGCACCGCGTCGCGCACGCTGGCCGGCGGCGTCGCCACGTTTTCGGCCGCCAGCAGTTCGGTGACGAAGAAGGCATTGCCGGCGGTGGCCCGGTAGATGGCGTCGCCATCGCGGCCCGCGGCATCGGCCAGCGACAGCACCGCCGCCTCGCTGAGCAGCGGCACATCGATGCGCTGGACATTGCCGGATGGAATCTCGCCCAGCGCGCGGCGCACGCGCATTTGCCCCTCGCTGCGGTCGGTGCGCGCCGTGAACAGCAGCAGCATATGCGTGTTGGCGAGGCGCCGGCCCAGGAAACGCACGAAGTCGAGCGTCGCATCGTCGGCCCAGTGCATGTCCTCGATGATCAGCAAGCCTGGCCGCGACCTCGCCTCGAAGACTTCGAGCGCGTCTGAAAACAGCGGCAGCCGCTGTCCCTGGCGGTCGTCGATCGCCCGCGGCAAGGCCCATTGCGCATCGCGTGCCAGATCGTAGAGGGGCCCGAGCGGATCAGGAATCGAAAGGTCCTCGCAGGCGCTGCGGAAAACGGCCGCGCCTTGCCCGACGCGCGCGAGGAAAGCCTCGACGAGCGCCGTCTTGCCGGCGCCGGCCTCGCCCAGCAATGCCGCCACATGGCCGCGACCCTGCATCGCCTCCGAGAGCAGCTGATCCAGCTGCCCGAGTTGCGCCTGCCGCTCCAGAAGCATCGTCATTGGCCCATGGTCTCGTCGCCGCCCGGTCCATCCCGCCAGCATACCCAGCCCCGGTATCCGCAGTGTGGCTCCGAGACCAAACGTCGAAAACATAGGGAATCTTCCCGGCAAATATGGGGAAAGGTTCCGATGCGCGTCTTCAACGAGCGTGGTTCTTATCCAATCGCGCTCAAACCGGGCGTGAATCATTTCACAGGAAGGAAGCCATTCCATGCCTCGCTATCTGGTTGAACGGACATTCCCCGACGGGCTCACCGTGCCGATGAACGACGCCGGCGCCACCGCGCTCGGCGGCGTCATCATGCGCAATGCCGAAAAGGGTGTGACCTGGGTGCAGTCCTTCGTGTCGCCGGACAAGAAGCACAGCTTCTGCATCTACGACGCCCCCTCGCCTGAGGCGATCCGCAGCACGGCGCAGAAGAACGCCCTGCCGGTCGACAAGATCACGGAGGTGCGGGTCCTGGACCCCTACTTTTATCATTGATCCAAGGAAGGGCGGACCCGACCATGAGCGTGAAATTGTCCTGGGCGATGACGGTGGGGGCGATGATGGCGGCCGGTTTTCCGGGCTGCTCGATCTCGAAACGGCAGTCCCCATCGCGCCAGCCGGCCGCGCAACCTCCCGGCGCGGTCTCGCATGGCGGATCCTGTCCGCGCTGCTCTCGCCATTGCGAAACCGGCGCCTGCCGCCGCAGGACGATCATCTGAGGCGCGACATCGGGCTCGGACTGCGCGAGCTGCCGCGCGACTACTGGGAATATTGGTGGCACCAGCGGTGATCCGCCATCACGGCGGGATCGTTCGATCCCGCCGCCTTCAATGACATGCATAGCGCGGCAGGGTGCGGTCTTCCACCGGCCGGCCTTGCTGCTCTCGCGTCCTAGACGAAACGGAGAAGGAAAATGACCATTCAGATCTGCACCAGGGGCCTCATCGGCATCCTGACGATAGCCGCGGCCAGCGCCGCCCAGGCGGAGGATGCCAACCCGCTGGCCGACAAGGTGCGGGCGGCCGACAGCCGCTTCGAGGATGTCGCGGTGGCGAAAGCCGAGGGCTATGCGCCGATCCCCTGCGCCAGCGGCATCACCGGCGGCGCCATGGGCATCCACTACGTCAATGCCGCTTACCTGAAGGACGATGCCGTCGACGTCGCCAGGCCCGAGGCGGTGATGTACGAGCCGGTGGCCGACGGCACGCTGAGGCTGATCGCCGTCGAATACATCACCGCGAAGGGTCCGGCTTCGCTCGAGGGTCAGCTGTTCAACTTCAACAGCGCCCCCAACCGCTACGGCCTCGGCGCGTTCTACGAGCTGCATGTCTGGGCCTGGAAGCAGAACCCGACCGGCACCTTCGCCGACATGAACCCCAACGTGTCGTGCGACGCGATGAAGGGAATGTGAGGCGCCTCTTCCTTCTCCCCGTTTCACGGGGAGAAGGTGGCCCGAAGGGCCGGATGAGGGGCGGCGCCGGCGCCTGATGTCTTCTATCGCCTCAGCCTTCTCCGGTTTCGCCGCACCGCAATCCTTCGAAAGCTCGCGCCGCCGCTCATCCGCCTGCTGGCACCTTCTCCCGGTTTAGTGACGGGGAGAAGGAAGCGCCCACCCAACCGTTTCTTAATGTGTTTTCGCTAGACCGAAACGCAGGAAACGAGGCGGAAAACGGAGAATAATCGGGGTGCGCTTTTCCGCGGCGACGACTGCCGGGCGGTTTTTGCCGCAGCGCTTGGCGCTGCGCGTGAGCCCGTTGCTTGGCCGCATCGATGCCGTGCTGTTCACCGCCGACGAGCGCGGCGAGGCCGGCCGCATGTCGCTCATCGCCTTCACCATCCGCATCATCAGCGCCGTCATCGCCTTCGTC
>NZ_RZOS01000470.1:0-4190 GCF_004022605.1 Mesorhizobium sp. M4B.F.Ca.ET.089.01.1.1 | reverse complement strand
TGCCGTCGGCACGCCCTCGGCGAGCGGCAGTCCGGCAAGCGGCTTGCCCTGGCCGAGCGCCAGCCCATAGGCGAAATTGCGCGACTGCGCCGAGGAGCAGGTGAGCAGGAGGTCGCCGAGCCCGGAAAGCCCCATAAGCGTCTCCGGCCTGGCACCGAAGGCGGCGCCGATGCGGCGCAGTTCGACGAAGCCCCGCGTCACCATGGCGGCCTGGGCGCTGGCGCCGAGCTTCGCGCCGGTGACGGCGCCGGCGGCGATGGCGAAGACGTTCTTCAGCGCGCCGCCGATCTCGACGCCGACGAGGTCGTCGCTGGAATAGCAGCGCAGGTTTTCGGCCGAGAAGCGGGCGGCAAGGTCTGCGGCAAGGTCGGCGTCGCGGGCGGCGACGACCACCGCCGTCGGCAGGCCGCGGGCGACATCGGTGGCGAAGCTCGGGCCGGACAGGGCGGCAACCGGATTGTTCGGCAAGGCCTCCTCGACGATCGCCGACAGCAGCGCGCCGGTGTCGCGCTCGATGCCCTTGGCGCAAAGAACCAGCGGAACGCCCGACGGCACATGATGCCTGGCGCCAGCCAGCATGGCGCGCAGCGCCTGCGCCGGCGCCACCGCCAGCACGCAGTCGGCGCCGTCGAGCGCGGCCGCGATGTCGGTCGTCGCGACGATGCCGGGCTGCAGCGCGATGCCCGGCAGGTAGCGCGGGTTCTCGCCGCGATCGATCGCGGCGACGGTTTCGGGGTCGCGCGCATAGAGGCGCACGAAATGGCCGGCGCGCAGCATGGCCAGCGCCAGCGCCGTGCCCCAGGCGCCGCCGCCAAGCACTGCGACGCGCCAGCCGCTCGGCGCCTCGTGCCCGCTGGTGACCAGCTCGGTCATGCCTTGGCACCGCGCCGGCCGGAGCCGACCATCGGGGCGGAGACGCTGTCCAGCGGCCAGCGCGAGCGCGGCACGAAATCGGCGTCGTTCGCGCGCGCCATCCCGGCGCGCAGGCGCTCGATGCCGGCCCAGGCGATCATCGCCGCATTGTCGGTGCAGAGCTTTTGCGGTGGCGCTATGAAGTCGAAGCCGGCCTCGGCGCAGAGCGCCTCCAGCGTCGCCTTGATTGTCCGGTTGGCGGCGACCCCGCCGGCGACGACGAGCGCCGGCTTGGGCCTGTCAGGGAATTCCTGGCGGAAACGGTTGAGCGCGCGCGAAACACGGTCGCCCAGCGCATCCGCCACCGCCGCCTGGAACGAGGCGCAGATGTCGGCGACATCCCGGTCGCTCAAGGGCGCAATGGCGGTCGCGGCCTGGCGCACGGCCGTCTTCAGGCCGGAGAAGGAGAAATCCGGCTGCGCCGAGCCCTTCATCGGGCGCGGAAAGGCAAAGCGGCCCGGATCGCCCGTGGCTGCCGCCTTCTCGACATTCGGACCGCCGGGATAGGGCAGGCCGAGCATCTTGGCCGTCTTGTCGAAGGCTTCGCCGAGCGCGTCGTCGATGGTGGTCGCCCAGCGCTGATAGTCGCCGACGCCGCGCACGGCGACGATCTGGGTGTGGCCGCCGGACACCAGAAGCAGCAAATAGGGGAAGTCGAGCCCGTCGGTCAGCCTTGCGGTCAGCGCATGGCCTTCGAGATGGTTGATGGCGAGCAACGGCTTGTCGGCGGCCGCGGCAATCGCCTTCGCCGTCATCAGCCCGACGATCAGCCCGCCGACAAGGCCGGGACCGGCGGTCGCGGCGATCGCGTCGACCTCGTCCAGCGCAACGCCCGAATCGGCAAGGGCCGCCTCGACGATGCCGTCGAGCGCCTCGACATGCGCGCGCGCGGCGATCTCCGGCACGACGCCGCCGAACGCGGCATGCTCCTCGATCTGGCTGAGCACGATGTTGGAGAGGATTTTGGGCGCGGCGCGGCCATCCAGCGCCACCACGCTGGCCGCGGTCTCGTCGCAACTCGTCTCAATGCCCAGAACGCGGATCAATTGGTCGCTGTCCTCGAAGATTGTATCACCAGCCTTTCCTAGATAGGACATGTGCCGGCAAGACCTCGTGTGCCGGGGGTTATCACGGACAGCGCGCCATGCAAACAAGCTTGAAAATCGGAACACGCGGCAGCCCGCTGGCACTTGCCCAGGCGCATGAGACGCGGACGCGGCTGATGGCGGCGCACGGTCTGCCGGAACAAGCATTCGAGATCGTCGTCATCTCGACCAGCGGCGACCGCATCCAGGACCGGCCACTGTCGGAAGCCGGCGGCAAGGGCCTGTTCACCAAGGAGATCGAGGAAGCGATGCTGGCGGGCAGGATCGACATCGCCGTGCATTCCTCGAAGGACATGCCGACGCTGTTGCCGGAGGGGCTCGAACTCTCTGCTTTCCTGCCGCGCGAGGACGCGCGCGACGCCTTCATAGGCAAGGCGGCGAGGACGATCGCCGAATTGCCTCGGGGCGCCAGGGTCGGGTCGTCGTCGCTCAGGCGCCAGGCGCTGATCCGGCGGATGCGGCCGGATCTCGAGGTGGTGATGTTCCGCGGCAATGTGCAAACCAGGCTGCGCAAGCTGGATGAGGGTGTCGCCGACGGCACCATCCTCGCCTATGCCGGGCTGAAGCGGCTCGGGCTCGGCGATGTCGTCACCGACCTGATGACGCTGGAACAGTTTCCGCCAGCGCCGGGGCAAGGCGCGATCTGCATCGAAAGCCGCATCGGCGACGCCGATGTCGAGCGCATGCTGGCCGCGATCCACGACGCGCCGACCGGCCAGGCGCTGGCCTGCGAGCGCGCCTTCCTGGCGGCGCTCGACGGTTCCTGCCGCACGCCGATCGCCGGTCACGCGACGATAGCGGGCGACAAGCTCTCCTTTGCCGGGCTGATCATCTCGCCCGACGGCGGACAGTCGCATGAGGTCAGGCTGGACGGACCGGCGCCGGATGCCGCCCGGATCGGCGCGGAAGCCGCCAGGGCGGTGCGGGCCAAGGCCGGCGAATCCTTCTTCGACGGCTGGGCCTGACATGCTGCGCGTTCTGGTGACGCGGCCGGAACCGGGCGCCTCGCGAACCGCGCATCGGCTCGAGCAGATGGGCTTTCAGCCGATTCTGCTGCCGCTGACCGAAACGGTGGCGCTGCCGGCCAAGGCAAGCGAAGCGCCGAAGGATGCCATGGCGGTCGCGGTTACCAGCGCCAACGCGGTGCGCTACGCGTCGCGCGAGCTCATCGCCGCGCTTGCCGCTCTGCCCTGTCATGCCATTGGCAAAAGGACAGCGGAAGCGGCGCGCAAGGCAGGATTTACCACGGTCAACGAAGGCCCGGGCGATGCCCTGGCGCTGGCCGATGCCATCGCCGGCGGCTCTGCGGCAGGGACGATCGTCTATCTTTGCGGCCGCGTGCGCTTTCCTGCCTTCGAGCAGCGCCTCTCGGCGGCCGGCATTCCAGTCCGCGCCGTTGAAACCTACGACACGATCGCGCTCGACCATTCCGACGCGGACGTGGCTGCGACCCTGTCCGGCGGGCCAGTCGACGTGGTCCTGCTCTATTCGGCCAAGGCTGCCGTGGCGATGCAGGCCCTGATCCGGCGGCCGGCGCTCGGCGGTTATTTTGAAAAGACGGGATTTTTCGCGCTGTCGGGACGTATCGCCGCAGCGCTCGACGGCGTCGCTCCCGAACGGGTCCGCGTCGCCGCCGAACCGCAGGAAGACGCGCTGATCAGGCTAGTGCTGGCCGGGCGCTAGGCAGAATCTGCGACATGACAGGATGCCTGCTCAGGTCTGTGTCATCACGCCGCCCCTTTTCACCGCTTGGTGATGTGCTAGAGCATCCTTCAGCTCTAGACCCGTTGAACCATCCCAAGCCAATTTGCGGAGCCCAAGCATGGTCAAGACGCCGAAGATGCGACATTCGAAGAGCCGCCGCGAGCCGGTGACGATCGAACTCGAGCCCGGCGCCGTCTCGCGTATTGTCGAGGAGGATGGGGCGAAGACCGTGGAGGCCGAGGCGGAGGAAGCCGCGAGCGCTTCGCAACCCGAGGCTCCGGCGGAGCCGGTGCATGCCGACCAGGTCGATCATGAGCCCTGGGAGCACAGCGACGCTGCCGCGCAGGCCGGAACGGAAGACACCGGCGCCAAGGGTTCGGATGAGGCGGAGCGCCCCTATCCGGCAGGTTCCGAGGCGTCGCCTGATCAGACGCATGGCTCCGACTACAATTTCGAGGATGCCTCGAC
>NZ_RZOS01000046.1:0-23186 GCF_004022605.1 Mesorhizobium sp. M4B.F.Ca.ET.089.01.1.1 | reverse complement strand
AACATGTAGCGATGTCCGACTACGACCGAACCCGCGCCAGGCTGATCGATGTCGAGCTCGACGAATCGATCGGCCGTTCGACGCCCGATGTCGAGCACGAGCGGGCGGTGGCGATCTTCGACCTGATCGAGGAGAACAGTTTCCAGCCGGTCAACGACGACGGCGCCGGTCCCTACCGCCTCAAGCTGTCGCTGGCCGATTCCCGCCTGGTGTTCGCTGTAGCGCGCGAGGACGGCGCCGCCGTCGTCACCCACATCCTGTCGCTGACGCCGCTCAGGCGCATCGTCAAGGATTACTACCTGATCTGCGAAAGCTACTACGACGCCATCCGCTCCTCGACGCCCAGCCATATCGAGGCGATCGACATGGGCCGTCGCGGCCTGCACAATGAAGGCTCGCAGACGCTGATGGACCGGCTGGCCGGCAAGATCGACATCGATTTCGACACGGCGCGCCGGCTGTTCACGCTGGTCTGCGTGCTGCACTGGCGAGGCTAGGCCCTGGCCTCGCTGCCGCATTCGATCCTGTTCATGTGCGGAATGAACGCCGTGCGCTCGCCGATGGCCGAGGCGCTGGCGCGGCGCATGCTGCCTTCGGCCATTTTCGTCGCATCGGCCGGTGTGCGCAGCGGCGAGCGCGACCCGTTCGTCGACGCCGTTCTGGCCGAGGACGAACTGTCGCTGGGCGAGCGCCAGCCAAGGACCATGGACGAGCTGGAGGACGACTATTTCGACCTGATCGTCACGCTGGCGCCGGAAGCGCACCACGCGGCGCTCGAGCTCACCCGCTCGCTCGCCGTCGAGGTCGAATACTGGCCGATGCCGGACCCGACGGATGCCGGCGGCACGCGCGAACATATCATGGCCGCCTATCGCGATGTGCGCGAGCGGCTGAAAGCGCGCATCGTCAGACGTTTTCCCGCATCCGAGGCAAAAGGCGCCTTGGATTAAGCGTGTTCACAAGCGGACGATTATCATATAGGTTCCGCCGAAATTCCGGCCGGAGTCGGATGATTTCCGGTCGGTTCGGCCGGAAATCATCCGACTCCGGATCAAAACAGTAGAGCATGATGTCGTCCGAAAACCGCTTGACACTTTTCGGCATCATGCTCTAGCGCCGGAACCGAAATCCAAGCAAAGGTATCGAATGCCGAAGGAAGAAGTCCTCGAGTTTCCGGGTGTGGTCACGGAACTGCTGCCCAACGCGATGTTCCGGGTGAAGCTCGAAAACGAACACGAGATCATCGCCCACACGGCCGGCCGCATGCGCAAGAACCGCATCCGCGTGCTGACCGGAGACAAGGTCCTGGTCGAGATGACCCCCTATGACCTGACCAAGGGCCGTATCACCTATCGTTTCAAGTAACAGCCCGGCGCGACCCCAGATGAGCATCCTGCAGAAGCTCGTGCTTGCCTCGGGTTCGCCGCGCCGCATCGAGCTGCTGCAGCAGGCCGGCATCGAGCCGGACCGCGTGCTGCCGGCCGATGTCGACGAGACGCCGCTGCGCGCCGAGCATCCGCGCTCGCTGGCCAAGCGGCTTTCCAAGGACAAGGCCGAGAAGGCGTTCGCCTCGCTGAAGAGCGAGGACGACTATGCGCCGGGCTTCGTGCTCGCCGCCGACACGGTGGTGGCGGTCGGCCGCCGCATCCTGCCCAAGGCCGAGACGATCGACGACGCCGCGAACTGCCTCGGCCTGCTCTCCGGCCGTTCGCACCGGGTCTATTCCGGCATCTGCCTGATCACGCCGGGCGGCAAGCTGCGCCAGAAGCTGGTCGAGACCCGCGTACGCTTCAAGCGGCTGCCGCGCGAGGAGATCGACGCCTATGTCGCCTCCGGCGAATGGCGCGGCAAGGCCGGAGGCTATGCCGTGCAAGGCCTCGCCGGGTCCTTCGTCGTCAAGCTGGTCGGCTCCTACACCAACGTCGTCGGCCTGCCGCTCTACGAGACGACGGCCCTGCTTGCCGGCGAGGGCTTCAAGGTGCATGCGAGCTGGCTCACCGCGCGCCCATGAGCCTGGACGACAAGGTCACGCCGCTGCGCCCCCGGCGCCCCTGCCCCGAATGCGGCAAGGCATCGGTGCGCGAGCACTATCCGTTCTGCTCGGCGCGCTGCAAGGACATCGACCTCAATCGCTGGCTGAAGGGCGCCTATGTCATCCCTGGCCGCGACGACGAGGAGCAAGAAGGCGAAGCGCCGGAGCAAAGCCCGGCGCCCAAGGACGAGCCGTAAGCGCGCGATATCAGCTGTTTTGCCGCTGTCTTTCAGTGGTTTTCTTTTCCCGGCTGAAATCCGCGCTTAGGCGCTGGACAGGCTGAATTCCCGTGCTATAACCCACGCGCTTTCAAGGGGCGCCGGCGGCGCCTTCGAGAAATCCGGCCTGCGAAATCTCGCTTGCCGGCGAGGCCCAGATAGCTCAGTTGGTAGAGCAGCGGACTGAAAATCCGCGTGTCGGTGGTTCGA
Source organism: Mesorhizobium sp. M4B.F.Ca.ET.089.01.1.1 (assembly GCF_004022605.1). Classification (NCBI taxonomy): domain Bacteria; kingdom Pseudomonadati; phylum Pseudomonadota; class Alphaproteobacteria; order Hyphomicrobiales; family Phyllobacteriaceae; genus Mesorhizobium; species Mesorhizobium sp. M4B.F.Ca.ET.089.01.1.1. The sequence goes on along the minus strand of NZ_RZOS01000046.1, from coordinate 20,726 downwards.
ATCCGCCTCTGGGCACCATTTTTCTCCCACAAGAATCAAGAGCCCTAGGCAACGATCGCCTCTCGTATCGTCTTATGTTGCGCCAGGCGCGACCAACCACCTTTGGGCGGCTTGCGCCGCGCGCCGATTGGCACGATGCTGCCGCAGGCGAACCGGGGGGCAGACCGGCACGCCGGATCGGTATGGCTGCTGGAAGATCGATGTCGCGAGCTTGCTTCGCCCTTGTTGCCATCGTTGCCTTGATGATGCCGGTGGAGGCAGGCGAGCGTGTGTCTCATCTGCTCGACCATGCCAGTCTAGCGACTGCCTATGCGCATGAATCGGATACCGTCACGGCCTACACGACCGCCATGGCGCGGTTCCGGTTTCAGCTTGCCGGGCGCTCCGGCGATGCCGACCTTGCGGTGCCCCTGGAACCACGCCTGTTGCGGACGGAATTCAGCCAACGGACGTGGCGCGCGGCGGACGGCAGTCTCTTGCAGGGCTTCGCCGGCAAGGGCGGTTTCCGGCTGACCGCGGGGAACTGCCTCGCCCAGATCTGCCTGGCCAGCGAATGCAGCGACGACGGCTGGCCGGTCTATGCCTGCAGCGACGGGCGCAAGCGCAAGATGTCCGTCACCGACTTCGTGACAGCAGTGTTCGACGGCGTCTCCTTCCGGCGACTGAGCGCGCCGCCAGTGGAATGACGTCTTAACGCGTCGATCATCCTGCCCGACAGGCATTCGACAAAAACCGGCCCACCTCACCGCAAACGCTGCGGCTTGCGATCCCGCTGCCGCCCGTGGCATCTGTCGCCGTCCATCGGGAAAGAACGCCGGATCATGGCACGACCGCCGCCGCACAGCATCAGACGACCTCCGGGCGCGGGTGTCAGCCTCAGCCGCGCGCTGTCGAAGCTTGGGCTGTGCTCGCGCAAGCAGGCCGAGGTACTGATCGCGGAGGGCCGCGTGCGGGTGGCGGGCAAGGTCGCGCGCGATCCATCGCTGCGCATCGATCTCGACCGTGACCGCATCGCGGTTGACGGCGAGCAGGTCGTTGCCGAGCGCAAGGTCTATCTGATGATCAACAAGCCGCGCGGGCTGGTCACAACCCGCGACGATCCCGAAGGACGCGGCACGGTCTACGATTGCCTCGAGGGGCTCGACCTGCCCTTCGTGTCGCCCGTCGGGCGGCTGGACAAGGCCAGCGAAGGCCTGCTTTTGATGACCAATGACACGCGCTGGGCGAACGGACTGCTCGATCCGGCCTCGCATGTCGACAAGACCTATCACGTGCAGATCGGCACCGCGCCCGACGACGCCATGCTGGCACGGTTTCGCGACGGTGCTTCGGTCGACGGCGAACTGCTGACGGCGCGCTCGATCGAGCTGCTGCGCAGCGGCGGCCGCACGGCCTGGCTGGAGGTCGTGCTCGACGAAGGCCGCAACCGCCAGATCCGCCGGCTGCTCGGCGCCTTCGAAGTCGACGTGTTGAGGCTGATCAGGGTGGCGATCGGGCGCCTGCAGCTCGGCGATCTCGCCAAGGGCAAGGCGCGGCATTTGACGGCGGAGGAAGTAGCGATGCTGGTTGCCTAGTGGCTGCGCCCCGAACTTCGTCATCCACGGGCGGAGCGGGAGCGAAGCGGATGCGCAGACCCGAGGATCCATGCCGTGACCTCACTCGAAAGGTAGAGGCGGTGCAGAACTGAGATCGTTCTGCACCGTCACGGCATGGATTCTAGGGTCTGCGCCGCGTCGCTTCGCTCCTTGCTCCGCCCTAGAATGACGAAACGACGGGCGTTTCGGCCAACGCCAAGGTATCGATCTTGTCAAGCCGGACTATCTTTGGTTCCACCGGCGGATCACCGGCTCGGTCAGGTCATGCTCGTAGCCGAAGATGCTGAGGCTTGCGGTGTCCAGCACGAAATGCTCGCCGCCGTCAGGCGGCAGTCCGATCCATCGCGCCGCTAGCACGCGCAGGAAATGCGCGCTCGAAAATATGAGCACATTGCCGGCGACAGCGCGAAGCGCGGCGATGATGGCGTCGGCCCTGGCGCCGACATCGCTGGCCTGCTCGCCGCCCGGACAGCCGTCGCGAAACACGTTCCAGCCAGGGCGACCGGCGACGATCTCCTTCGTCGTCACGCCTTCATAGGCGCCGTAGTCCCACTCCTGCAGGTCGAGCTTCTTGATCGCGGCCGCCCCGAAGCCGGCCAAGGTGCAGGTATTGAAGGCGCGTTGCGAAGGGCTCGACCATACGGCCTGGAAGGTGAGGCCCTTGAGCCGATCGGCGAGGCCGCGGGCGGCTTGCTCGCCCTTCGCCGTCAGCGGAATGTCGGTGCGGCCGGTGTGCTTGCCCGAGGCGCTCCATTCGGTTTCGCCATGGCGGATCAGGTAGATCTCGGGAAACGTGCTGCTCATGCCGGCCCCCTCGCCGCTTGCGACTAGGCCGGACGAACGGCCCGCGCCACCCTATGCGGCGACCGGCAAAAAGAACAGGCCGCGACCGGTTTTACCGGCCGCGGCCTCTCCAGGCTTGGGAGGCGCCTGACTGGATCAGGCGGGCTGGAGACCCCCGGACAGCGCCAGGTCGGCCTCTTCCGGCAACTGGCCAGCCATGGCGGCGGCGAATTGCGTCTGGTCGAGTTCGCCTTCCCAGCGCGCCACGACGATGGTCGCGACCGCGTTGCCGACGAAGTTGGTCAGCGCCCGGCATTCCGACATGAAGCGGTCGACGCCGAGGATCAGCGCCATGCCGGCGACCGGCACCGAAGGCACGACCGAGAGCGTGGCGGCGAGCGTGATGAAACCGGCGCCGGTGATGCCGGCGGCACCCTTGGAACTCAGCATGGCGACCAGCAGGAGCAGAATCTGGTCGCCGAAGGTGAGCGGCGTGTCGGTCGCCTGGGCGATGAACAGCGCGGCCAGCGTCATGTAGATGTTGGTGCCGTCGAGGTTGAAGGAATAGCCGGTCGGGATGACCAGGCCGACCACCGAGCGGTTGCAGCCGGCGCGTTCCATCTTAGCCATCAAGCCAGGCAGGGCGGCTTCCGAGGACGAGGTGCCGAGCACCAGCAGCAGCTCTTCCTTGATGTAGCGGATCAGCGCCAGGATCGAGAAGCCGTTGTACCATGCCACCGCGCCGAGCACGACCAGCACGAAGAGCAGCGACGTCAGATAGAAGGTGCCGATCAGGAAGGCGAGGTTGGCGATCGCGCCGATGCCGTACTTGCCGACGGTGAAGGCCATGGCGCCGAAGGCGCCGATGGGGGCGGCCTTCATCAGGATGGCGACGAGGCGGAAGATCGGCGCGGTGAGCGCCTGCAGGAAGTCGACCACCGGACGGCCGCGATCGCCAACCAGCGCGAGGGCGACACCAAACAGCACCGAGAAGAACAGCACCTGCAAGATATCGCCCTGGGCGAAGGCGCCGGTGATGGTGTCGGGAATGATGTTCATCAGGAAGCCGACGATGGTGGTGTCATGCGCCTTCTCGGTGAAGGTCGACACCTTGCTGGCATCGAGCGTCGCCGGATTGATGTGCATCCCGGCGCCGGGCTGGACGACGTTGGAGACGACGAGGCCGACGATCAGCGCCAGCGTCGAGAAGAACAGGAAGTAGATCATCGCCTTGCCGGCGACGCGGCCGACCTTGTGCAAGTCGGAGACGCCGGCGATGCCGGTCGCCACGGTCAGGAAGATCACCGGCGCGATCACCATCTTGACCAGCTTGATGAAGGCATCGCCGAGCGGCTTCAGCGACGCGCCGAGTTCGGGATAGAAGTGGCCAAGCAGGATGCCGGCGGCGATGGCCGCCAGGACCTGCACATAGAGATGCCGATAAAGGGGTACCTTGCCGCGCGGCTCGGCGGCAGCGAATGTTGTCTGCATGACGTCCTCCGTTGCGCCCCGATCGAAAGGCTCGACCTCCCGGGGCATTTGACCTCCAACAGCCTCGCGACTGCCGACTCCGTCTTTGCAACCCGCGTGCCAGTTTCCGCCGGCGCGGACTTGCTATGATTTTGTTAGCTTTTTTCGACCCGCTGGCCGCTCGGTCTGGTGGCAGCGTGCGGCCATCCGCATGGGTCGAATTGTGTTTTGTGCGAAATCATGCACAGATGGGCGATGCTGCAGCGCCCCGCCGCCGGCTCTATTGCCGGCCTTTCTCCAACGCCCGAGCAGCTCGGCAGAAGGGCGCGCCGGGCCTGGCTGCTGTTTGCCGGAGTGGCGCTCGCCATCATTGCCGCGGCACTCTACGGCGCCGGCCTCTATGGCCGCGCGGTCGAGGTCGACGCGCTTGCCGCACAGGGGCGCACCGACGCCAATCTGAAGGTGGCGCTGCTGCGCGCCGTGCTGGAAAACCCGCGCGCGCTGCCGCTGCTCCTGTCCGAGGACCAGCAGGTGCATGACGCGCTGGCCGCGCGCAGCGCTGCCGCGATCGACGTGCTCAACCGCAAGCTCGAAGGGCTGGTGTCCGGCACCAAGGCGTCGGTGCTCTACGTCACCGGCACCAACGGCCTGGCGGTCGCGTCGAGCAACTGGCGCGAGCCGACCAGCTTCGTCGGCAACGACTACGGCTTCCGCGCCTATTTCTCCCGCGCCATGCAGACGGGAACGGCCGAGTATTTCGCGCTCGGCAATGTCAGCAAGCGCCCGGGCCTCTACATCTCGCGCCGCGTCGGCAGCGCCTCGGCGCCGCTCGGCGTCGTCGTCGTCAAGATGGAGTTCGACCAGCTCGAGGCTGACTGGCACGAGGCGAACCGCCCGGCCTATGTCAGCGACGAGCATGGCGTCGTGCTGATCACCAGCGTGCCGTCCTGGCGTTTCATGACGACGGCGCCGCTTGCCGGCGCCACCCTTGCCGAAATCCGCGACAGCCAGCAGTTCGGCGACGCGCCGCTGGTGCCGCTGCCGATCGTGCGGCCGGAAACCTTGAGCGCCGACGTGTCCATAGTGCATGCGATCACGCCGGGCGGCAGCGACGGCGAGTATCTCCGGCTGTCGACGCCGGTCGCCTCGACGCCGTGGCGGCTCGACTATCTCGTTCCGGCCGAGGCGCCGATCGCCGCCGCCCAGCGCGAGATGCGGCTCCTGGCGCTTGGCGTCATCGGGCCGCTCATCGGCCTTGCCGCCTATCTCTTATGGCGCCGGCAATCCGCGCAGATGCGGATCGCCGCCGAACAGGCGACGCGCGCCGAGCTCGAACGTCGAGTCGTCGAGCGCACCGAGGATCTGAGCCGCGCCCGCGACCGTCTGCAGGCGGAGATCACCGACCATCGCAGCACCGAGGCCAAGCTGCAGGTGGTGCAGCAGGAGCTGGTGCAGGCCAATCGGCTGGCCATCCTCGGCCAGGTCGCCGCCGGTGTCGCGCATGAGATCAACCAGCCGGTGGCGACCATCCGCGCCTATGCCGACAATGCGCGCGTCTTCCTCGGCCGCAAGCAGACTGCCCCGGCCGAAGAAAACCTCGGCGCAATCGCGGCGCTGACCGAGCGCATCGGCACCATCACAGAAGAGTTGAAAACCTTCGCCCGCAAGGGCCGCACCGCGGCCGAGCCGGTCGAGTTGCGCGGCGTCATCGAGGGCGCGGTGGTGCTGCTCAGGAGCCGTTTCGCCGGCCGACTCGACGCGCTCGAGATCACGCTGCCGCCGCCCCCGCTCAAGGTGATGGGAAATCGGGTGCGGTTGGAACAGGTATTGATCAACCTGTTCCAGAACGCGCTGGAGGCGCTGAACGGCCGCGACGGCGCCAGGGTCGAGGTTTCGGTCGAGGAAAGAGACGGCGTCGTGCTCAGCGTCTCGGACAACGGCCCGGGCATTCCGCCGGCGATCCTCAAATCGCTGTTCACGCCCTTCAACACCTCGAAGGAAAAAGGGCTTGGGCTAGGCCTCGTCATCTCGAAGGACATCGTCGCCGACTATGGCGGGCGCATTGAGGTCGCGAGCGGCGCCGAGGGCACCCGTTTCACCATCCATCTTGCGAAAGCAGCCTAGCATGGCGACCGACCAGCCCGCCCCGGTCATCCTGATCGACGACGACGCCGATCTCCTGAAGGCGACGCGGCAGACGCTGGAGCTCGCCGGTTTCGCGGTATCGGCATTTTCCGTGGCGAGGGAGGCTCTGGCCGGGCTCGACGCCGGGTTCGCCGGCGTGGTGGTGTCCGACATCCGCATGCCCGAGATCGACGGACTGCAGCTTTTCGACCACATCGTGGAGGTAGATCCGGACATTCCAGTCATCCTCGTTACCGGGCATGGCGACATCGCCATGGCCGTGAAGGCGATCAAGGACGGCGCCTACGACTTCATCACCAAACCCTTCGCCGCCGAGCGGCTGGCCCAGAGTGTGTGGCGGGCAGCGGAAAAGCGCCGACTGGTGATGGAGAACCGCGCCTTGCGCGAGGCGGCCGAGCAGGCGCAGGACAGCTTGCCGCTGATCGGCCAGACACCGGCGATGGAGCGGCTGCGCCGGACGCTGAGGCAGATCGCCGACACCGACGTCGACGTGCTGGTGACCGGCGAGACCGGCTCCGGCAAGGAGGTGGTGGCGAGCCTCCTGCACCGCTGGAGCCGCCGCGCGCAGGGCAATTTCGTGGCGCTGAACTGCGGCACGCTGCCGGAGACCGTGATCGAGAGCGAATTGTTCGGCCACGAGGCCGGCGCCTTCACCGGCGCGCAGAAGAAACGCATTGGCCGCATCGAGCATTCGAGCGGCGGCACGCTGTTCCTCGACGAGATCGAGAGCATGCCGCCCTCGACCCAGGTGCAGATGCTGAGGGTGCTGGAAATGCGCGAGGTAACGCCGCTCGGCACCAACGAAATTCGGCCTGTCGACCTGCGCGTCGTCGCCGCCGCCAAGGTCGATCTCGGTGATCCAGCCCAGCGCGGCGCCTTCCGTGAGGACCTCTATTACCGGCTGAACGTGGTGACGCTGTCGATCCCGCCGCTGCGCGAGCGCCGCGACGACGTGGCCCTTTTGTTCGGCTATTTCGCCGAGCGCGCCGCCGCTCGTTTCCGACGCCCGATGCCGGCCGTGCCTGCGGCCGTGCACCGGCATTTGAGGGAGCATGATTGGCCCGGCAATGTGCGCGAGCTCACCCATTTCGCCGAACGCTTCGTACTGGGGCTTGAAGATGCCGGCCACGCCGAAGCCCCTGCCCCGGCCGAATCGGATGCGGCCATGGCGCTGCCCGAACGTCTCGAGCGCTACGAGGCCGAGATCATCCGCGAGACACTTGGCCGCAATGACGGCGATGTCCGGCGCACGATCGAGGCGCTGGGGATCCCGCGCAAGACCTTCTACGACAAGCTGCAGCGGCACGGCATCGTGCGCAGCGATTTTTCCAGATAATTCAAGCGCGTGGAACGGAAGCCATGCCGCAATCGTTGAATGGCGCCCGCAAACCGTGGCACGTCGGCACCAGAAGATGTTGAAGATCGCGGCGGATGCCCCCGGCAAGGCGCGTTCGGGTTGCGCTCGGCGGATGTTGATGGTTTGTTGCCGGGCAGCGGAGATTGAGTGATGCGAGAACCCGTCGGTCATGACGAATATGGGTCGACCAGCCCCTTCGATCCGGACGAGCTGTCGAACTTGAACGCGATCGGCCCGGCCATGGGGAGCGGCAACGATTTCGAGAAATACGCCGTCGCGGTCATCATCGTGTTCGGCGCGCTGATCATTGGCGGGCTGATGGCCGCCTCGATGACGTTCGGCCACCGCAACGGCTTCCTGTTCGCGCTTGGCGGCGCGACATCCGCCTGGATATCGGGCAACGCGCTGCTGCTCGACCGTCCCCGCCTCTATGCCCTGTTCGTCGGCATCGCCGCCCTTATGCTCTTGGCTTCCACGCTGACGCTGGTCATCTGACCCAGGCCTAGACCAGTCCTAGAGCGTTTCATGGAAACGGCGGAACCGCTTTATCTTTTTGGTTTGACGCAATTCCGGACGGAAGGCTACGGCGAAGTCGCCGAGCCTGACCGTTCACACTTTTCCTGAAATTGCTCTAGTACCCAAGCGCCTCGCCCGCCGCGGCGCGGCTGTCGATGGCGCCGTTGTAACGGGCGCCGCCGCCCTTCTCGATTTCGTCCAGGCTCTTGCCGCCGACCAGGATGCCGGCTGCCTGGCCCCAGGTCTTGTCAGCGAGTTCGAGATGGTAGCCCATGCCGGCAAGCAGCCTCTCGGTATCCGGCGACAGGCCGAACGGCTCGACATAGACGGTATCCGGCAGCCATTGATGATGGATGCGCGGGGCGTCGATCGCCTCCTGGATGTTCATGCCATGGTCGATGACGTTGACGATCGCCTCCAGCGTGATGGTGATGATGCGCGAGCCGCCGGGGCTGCCGATGACCATGAACGGCTTGCCGTCCTTGGTGACCACGGTCGGGCTCATCGAGGATAGCGGCGTCTTCTTCGGCTCGATCGCGTTGGCCTCGCCCTGGACCAGCCCGTAGAGATTGGGCACGCCCGGCTTCTGGGTGAAATCGTCCATCTCGTTGTTGAGCAGGATGCCGGTGCCGTCGGCAACGACGCCGGCGCCGAAGGAGCCGTTCAGCGTATAGGTCACCGCGACGGCATTGCCGTCCTTGTCGATGATCGAATAGTGGGTGGTCTCCTTCGACTCGCCGAAGCCTTTCGGCATCAGGTCTTTCGACACGCCCGCGCGGAACGGATCGATCTTGTCACGAATGTCCTTGGCGTAACCCTTGTCGAGCAGCTTCTCGACCGGATTGTCGACGAAATCCGGGTCGCCGAGCGCCGAATTGCGGTCGACATAGGCGTAGCGCATGGCTTCGACCATGACATGCACCGTTCCGGCCGACCCCGCGCCGAGATAGGACAGCGGATAGAGCTCGAGCACGTTGAGGATTTCGCAGATGATGACGCCGCCGGAACTCGGCGGCGGCGAAGAGATGATCTCATAGCCGCGATAGGAGCAGGTCACCGGCTTCAGCTCGCGCACGGCATATTGCTCGAAATCGCCCTTGGCGAGGATGCCGCCCTTGGCCTCGCTTGCCTTGACGATCGCATCGGCGATGGCGCCCTTGTAGAAGGCGTCCGGCCCCTTCTCGGAAATGGCTGACAGAGAGGCGGCGAGGTCCGGCTGGGCGAGCTTCTCGCCGATGCCATAGGGCTTGCCGTCCTTTTTCAGGAAGATGGCGGCCGCCGCTGGGTCCTTGGCCAGCCGTTCGGCGCCGCCAGCGAAGGAGGCGGCGTCGCCCTGGTTGAGGACGAAACCGTCCCTGGCATAGGCAATCGCCGGCGCCATCAGGTCCTGCCTGGTGAGCGTGCCATATTTCTCGCGCGCCATCTCGAAACCGGCAACGGAGCCCGGCACGCCGACGGCGAGATAGCCGTCGAGGCTGGCGCCCTTCACCGGCTTGCCGTCCTTGTCGAGATACATGGTCTTGGTCGCGGCGAGCGGCGCGCGCTCGCGGAAATCGAGGAAGGTCGAACGGCCGTCCTTGAGGCGAATGGTCATGAAGCCGCCGCCGCCGATGTTGCCGGCGTTGGGATAGACGACGGCCAACGCGTAGCCGACGGCGACCGCGGCATCGACAGCGTTGCCGCCCTTCTTCAGCACATCGACACCGACTTCCGAAGCAAGATGCTGGGCCGTCACCACCATGCCGTGCTCACCCTTGGCTGGGGCCGGCGAGGCGGCGAAGACGGCGGCCGATGGCGTGAGGGTGAGGGTAAGCGAAAGGCTGACGGCGATCAGCGTCCGACGGGTGAGTTGCATGGCGGGGACTCCGGGGCGTGGGGGACGCCTAGGAAAGACCCTTGGAGCGCGATAGTCCAATAACAATTGAATAATCGAAACGGCCCGCTGGGCCGGCCTCCGCTTCGGTCTTTGTCCGAAGGATAGGAAATGGCCGAGGTCAGCGCTGCCCCTCATCGCCCTGCCGGGCACTTCTCCTCGTATAGTGACGGGGAGAAGGGGCGCTCTCGTCGGTGGCTTCGCCAATCGCCAAGCTGGCAGAGCAGACGCCGAGATCGCGACCAGCGCTCTTCTCCCCGTTCACGGAGTGAAGGTGCCGGCAGGCGGATGAGGGGCAGCGCCGACAGTGACGATTATCGAAAAACTGCCTGGAGCAATCGCCGACTTGGCCTCAAACAATCCCACCACCGCCGCCGGCGACAGCCGGCCTTTCGGCCGCGACCTTCGCCCGGTAGCCGGCGGCGCGATAGGCGACGACCGGATCGATGGCGCCGCCGGTCCTCAGCCGCGCCATGGCAAGGATCGGCTCGACGTCGATGCGGTAGGCGGCTTTCAGCGTCTGCGTCGCCATCAGCGCGTCGTTCTCTTCCTGGAAACCCTGCAGCGCCCTGCGGTCGACGAGCAGCGCCTGCGCATAGGCGCGCTGCACCTCGACCGCCGACAGCATCAGGCTTTCGATCGGGTCGGTGACGTTATGGCTCTGGTCGAGCATGTGCGCGGGATTGAAGCCCTCGGCTCCGGACAGCTCGGCGTCGACCAGCTCGTTGAAGACCAGGAACAGCCGGTAGGGGTCGATCGAGCCGGCATCGAGGTCGTCGTCGCCATATTTGGAATCGTTGAAGTGAAAGCCGCCGAGCTTCCTGAACTGGATCAGCCGCGACACGATCATCTCGATGTTGACGTTCGGTGCGTGATGGCCGAGGTCGACCAGGCAATAAGCCTTGTCGCCGAGTTCTTTCGCGATGAGGTAGTTGGTGCCCCAGTCCTGCACGACCGTCGAATAGAAGGCCGGTTCGTACATCTTGTGCTCGGTGAACAGCCGCCAGTCGTCCGGCAGCCCGGCATAGATGTCGCGCATGGCGTCGAGGTAGCGCTCGAAGGCCCTGGCGAAATTGACTTGGCCGGGAAAGTTCGAGCCGTCGCCGATCCACACCGTCAGCGCCTTCGAGCCAAGCGTCTTGCCGATCTCGATGCATTCGAGATTGTGCTCGACTGCCTGCCGGCGCGTGCCGGCATCGGCATGCGACAGCGACCCGAACTTGTAGGAAAGCTCCTGGTCCTTGGCGTCGGAGAAGGTGTTGGAGTTCATGGCATCGAAGCCAAGGCCAAAGCGCGACGCGGCCTGCTTCAGCCGCTTCGGATCGGCCTTGTCCCACGGGATGTGCAGCGAGACGGTGGGTGTCGCGTGCGTCAGTTGCCTGATGACGGCGCAGTCCTCGATCTTGTCGAAGATGTCGCGCGGTTCGCCGGCGCCGGGAAAGCGGGCGAAGCGCGTGCCGCCGGTGCCGACGCCCCAGGACGGGATCGCCACGGCGAATTTTTCGACCTTGTCGCGGATGGAGTCGATGGCGATGCCGCGCCGGTCGAGACGCTCGCCGAGCGAGGCGTAGTCGCGCACGAGGTCGGCCTTGCGGGCGGCGTTATGTTTGGCGACGAGGTCGGCCGAGATGATGGTTTCGGACAAATGCTATTCCTCCCAAGATACGTTCGGCTGGCGCTGCCCCTCATCCGGCCCTTCGGACCACCTTCTCCCCGTATAGTGACGGGGAGAGGGAAGCGCTCCAGCGCTGGCGGCCCCCTCTCCCCGTCCTTATGGGGAGAGGGTAAGGGTGAGGGGCAGCGCCGTCATTGACAATTTACCGCGTAAAGCTCTGCGCGTTGCCGGCGTCGACGTTGATGATGTTGCCGGTCGACTTGGCCGACATGTCGGAGGCGAAGAAGTAGATCGCCTCGGCAATGTCCTCCGGGAAGACCGAGCGCTTCAGCATCGAGCGCGAGCGGTAGTGCTCCTCGAGGTCGTCGGTCGACATCTTGTAGGCGGCGGCGCGCTGTTCCTTCCACTCGCCGGACCAGATCTTGGAGCCGCGCAGCACGGCGTCGGGATTGACGACGTTGACCCTGATCTGCGCCTCAGCGCCCTCAAGCGCCAGGCAGCGCGCGAGATGGATCTCGGCCGCCTTGGCCGTGCAATAGGCGGCGGCGTTGGGCGAGGCGGCAAGCCCGTTCTTGGAGGCGACGAAGACGACGTTGCCGCCGATCTTCTGCGCGCGGAACAGCCGGAAAGCCTCGCGAGAAACGAGGAAATAGCCGGTGGACAATATGTCCATATTCTTGTTCCACAGCGCCAGTGTCGTCTCCTCGATCGGCGCCGAGGAAGCGAGACCGGCATTCGAGACAAGAATGTCGACACCGCCGAACTCGACCGAAGTTTCAGCGAAGCCCGCGACGACCTGATCCTCCGAGGTGACGTTGATCACCACCGGCCGGACGAAATCCTTGCCATAGGTTTTCGACAGTTCGTCATTGGCGCTGGCGAGCGCAGCCTCGTCGATGTCGGCCAGCACCACGCAGGCGCCTTCGCGCAGCAGCCGGTTGGCGGTGGCGCGGCCGATGCCGCCGGCGCCGCCGGTGACCAGCGCGATCTGGCCCGCCAGCGCCTTCGGCTTCGGCAGACGCTGCAGCTTGGCTTCCTCGAGCTGCCAGTATTCGATGTCGAAGGCCTCCTGCGCCGGCAGGCCGACATAGGACGAGACGGTCGAGGCGCCGCGCATGACGTTGATGGCGTTGACATAGAATTCGCCGGAGATACGCGCCGTCGCGTTGTCGCCGGCGAAGGTGAACATGCCGACGCCAGGCATCAGATAGACCACGGCATTGGGATCGCGGATGGCGGGCGAATCCGCATGCTTGCAGCTGTCGTAGTAGGCCCGGTAGCCGACGCGATATTCGGCGATGTCGTCGGCGAGACGCGCGATGACGGCGTCGACGTCGGGTTTCGCCGGGTCGAATTCAATCACCAGCGGCCGGATCTTGGTGCGCAGGAAATGGTCGGGGCATGAAGTGCCCAGCGCTGCCAGCGGCCGCAGATCCCTCGAATTGACGAATTCGAGCACGGCGGGCTGGTCGTCGAAATGGCCGAGCTTGTGGCTCTTCTCCGAGATCAGGCCGCGGATCCTCGGCATCAGCTTGGCGGCAATCGCGCGGCGCGCAGGCGCATCGAGCGACTTCACCACTTCGCCGCCGAAGATAGCCACGCCCTCGGACCGACGCTCGAACCACTCGATCGCCTGGTTGATCACCGAGATCGTCGTCTCGTAGCACTCCTTCGGCGTGTCGCCCCAGCTGAACAGGCCGTGGCTTTCGAGGATGACGCCTTTCGCCTCGGGGTTTTCCAGGCAGAATTTCTCCAGCCACAGGCCGAGCTCGAAGCCTGGCCGCTTCCAGGGCAGCCAGCCGATAGCATCGCCAAAGATCTCCTTCGTCAGCGCCTTGGAATCCTTCGCCGCGGCAATGGCGATGATAGCGTCGGGATGCATATGGTCGACGCAAGGCTTCGGCACGAAGGCATGCAGCGGCGTGTCGATCGAGGCCGCGCGCGGATTGAGGTTGAAGGTGCAGTGCGGCAGGTAGCCGACCATCTCGTCCTCATGCGCGAGGCCGCGATAGAGACCTTTCAGCGCGCGCAGCTTGTCCATGTAGAGCGTGGCGAAACCGTCGAGCTTGATCGAGGCGCTGTCGCCGCCCGAGCCTTTGACCCACAGTACCTCGACCTCCTCGCCGGTCAGCGGGTCCTTCTGCCAGACCTTTGACGAGGTGTTGCCGCCGCCATAGTTGGTGACGCGCTTGTCGGAGCCGAGCGTGTTGGAGCGATAGACCAGCAGCTCCGGGTCGCTCAATCCCTTGGCCTTCGCATCATCCCACAGATTGGCGAGGCGCGAGCCGGAGCGCTTGTCGAGCATAGGTATCCTCCCTTGGGACGCAAAAAGGTGCGGTCCTTTTCGCGGGGAATGTCTACGCAAGACGCCCTCTTGTCAATCATAAACGATCAATATCGATCATATTGCACTGCACAATGAAATTATATGATCGGAAATGATTGACACTGCTCGTTTTGAGTGCCTAGATGCTCAGGCAGGGAGGAACCATGCACGAAAAAGAGCGCCACAGGATCATTCTGTCCGCCGTCCAGGAAAAGCCTGTAGTGACGGTGCAGGAGATGGTCGACCTGACGGACTCCTCCGAGGCGACGATCCGGCGCGACATCGCGGCGCTGCATGTGCAGAAGCGCCTGCGCCGGGTGCGCGGCGGTGCCGAGGCGATCTCGCCGCCGCAGTTCATCGGCCTCGCCGGCCGCCCCTTCTCGGTCAACGAAACGCTGAACGCCGCGCAGAAGCGCGCGATCGCCCGGGAAGCGGTGAACCTGTGCAAGGACGGCGAACCGATCATTATCAATGGCGGCACCACCACTTTCCAGATGGTGCATTTCCTGACCGGCCGCCGCATGCCGATCTTCACCAATTCCTTCCCGATCGCCGAGCACCTGCTCAAGCATTCCAAGAACACGGTGATGCTGTCCGGCGGCACCATCTACCGCGAGCAGAACATCATCCTGTCGCCGTTCGACAATGACGTGACGCGCAACTTCTACGCGCGCCGCATGTTCATGGGCGCCCAAGGGCTGGGGCCGCTCGGCCTGATGGAAGGCGACCCGCTGCTGATCCAGGCCGAGCAGAAGCTGATCGACCAGGCCGACGAGTTGGTGGTGTTGGTCGATTCCTCGAAATTCCGCATGCGCTCCAGCCTGATCCTGTGCGGGCTGACGCGCATCGCCACCGTGATCACCGACGACGGCATCGAGGACCGCGAGGCCAAGATGCTCGAAACCGCCGGGGTAACGCTGATCGTCGCCCGCAAGGCGGCACAGGAAGAATCTTCACTGCAGGCCTGAGCGGCCCGCAGCGGCGATGGAAATGCAACGCTCAAGGGAGGATATTCGATGAGCTTTTTGAAGAAACTGCTGGTTACGGCGGCCTTTTCCGCCGCCATGTTCGTGAATGCCGCCTATGCAGAGAACGTCAAGATCGCGCTGGTGGTGAAATCACTCGGCAACGGCTTCTTCGACGCCGCCAACAAGGGCGCCGAGGAAGCGGCCAAGGAACTGGGCGATGTCGAGGTGATCTACACCGGCCCGACCAAGGCGACCGCCGAGGCGCAGATCGAGGTGATCAACTCGCTGATCGCGCAGAAGGTCAATGCGATCGCGGTTTCGGCCAATGACGCCGACGCGCTGGTGCCGGTGCTGAAGAAGGCGATGGAACGCGGCATCACCGTGATCTCGTGGGACTCCGGCGTTGCCAAGGAAGGCCGGCAGTTGCACCTCAACCCGTCGGACACAGGCCTGATCGGCGAGACCATCATCAAGCTCGCCGCCGACTACCTGCCGGAAGGCGGCGACGTCGCCATCCTCTCCGCATCGTCGACCGCGACCAATCAGAATGCCTGGATCGAGGCGGCGAAGAAGGTGCTGCCGGAGAAGTTCCCGAAGATCAAGCTGGTCGCCACCGTCTATGGCGATGACGACTCGGCCAAGAGCACCGACGAGGCCAAGGGCCTGCTGAAGTCCTATCCGAACCTCAAGGCGATCATCGCGCCGACCACCGTCGGCGTCGTCGCCGCCGCCCAGGTCGTCACCGACGCGAACCTGATCGGCAAGGTCAATGTCACTGGCCTGGCGCTGCCGTCCGAGTTCAAGAAGTTCATCGACAACGGCGCCAGCCAGGCTGTCGCGCTGTGGAACCCTATCGACCTCGGCTACTCAGCCATCTACCTCGCCCATGACCTGGCAGTGAAGAAGGAAGAGGCCAAGCCCGGCGCCACGCTGTCGATCGGCCGCGTCGGCAAGGTGACGCTCGACGACACCAACTCGGCTGCGATGGCTCCGCCCTTCCAGTTCGACAAGACCAACATCGAGAAGTTCTCCAAGATCTATTGATCCTGGTCGACTTCAAGCTCGTGCGGCGGGACAATTGTCCCGCCGCATCTTCAAACGGACCTTCTCTCAGGGCCTGATACGGATATGGACACGACAGCCCAGCACAAAGTGGAGACGGAACGGCCGCTTTCGGGCCCGGCCCAGCCGGCCGCCCCGCGCCTGACGCTCTCCGGCATTTCGAAGAGTTTCCCCGGTGTCCGCGCGCTGCACAATGTCAGCCTGTCGCTCTATCCGGGCCAGGTGACGGCGCTGATCGGCGAGAACGGCGCCGGCAAGTCGACGCTGGTCAAGATCATGACCGGCATCTACCAGCCCGACGCCGGCGAAATCAGCATCGACGGCGAGGCGACGACGCTGCACAGCGCGCATGCCGCCTTCGGCCACGGCATCACCGCCATCCATCAGGAAACGGTGCTGTTCGACGACCTTTCGGTCGCCGAAAACATCTTTCTCGGCCACGCGCCGCGCACCCGCTTCGGCACCATCGACTGGCGCACCATGCGCAAGAATGCGCGCGAGGTGCTGGAGACGATGCGCGCCGGCCATATCGATGCCGACGCAAGGCTGAAGGACCTCGGCATCGCTAACAAGCACTTGGTCGCCGTGGCGCGCGCCATGTCGATCGATGCGCGCATCGTCATCATGGACGAGCCGACCGCCGCGCTCTCGATGAAGGAGATCGAGGAGCTTTTCCTGCTGATCGAATTCCTGAAGAGCGAAGGCAAGGCGGTGCTGTTCATCAGCCACAAGTTCGACGAGATCTACCGCATTGCCGACCGCTACACCGTCTTCCGCGACGGCGAGATGGTCGGCGAAGGCCTGCTGAAGGATGCCGGCCAGAACGAGATCGTGCGCATGATGGTCGGCCGCAACGTCGATCACATCTTCCCGCAGCGCGAGCCGAAGATCGGCGTGCCGGTGCTTTCCGTATCCGGCCTGTCGCACCCGACCGAATTCGACGACATCGGTTTCGAGCTGCGCAAGGGCGAGATCCTCGGCTTCTACGGCTTGGTCGGCGCCGGGCGCAGCGAAGTGATGCAGGCCATATCGGGCATCACCCGCACCAGCCGCGGCACGATCACGCTGGACGGCAAGCCGATCGCGCCGAAATCGGCCGCCGACTCCATCGAGGCCGGCATCGTCTACGTGCCCGAGGAGCGCGGCAAGCAGGGCGTGGTGATCGGGATGCCGATCTTCCAGAACGTGTCGCTGCCCTCGCTCATGCGGACCTCGAAATCCGGCGTGCTCAGGCTGGCGGAGGAGTTCGCGCTCGCCCGCTCCTACACCGAACGGCTGGATCTCAGAGCCTCATCGCTCAGCCAGGATGTCGGCACGCTTTCGGGCGGCAACCAGCAGAAGGTGGTCATCGCCAAATGGCTGGCGACGGTGCCCAAGGTGATCATCCTCGACGAGCCGACCAAGGGCATCGACATCGGCTCCAAGGCCGCCGTGCACGGCTTCATGGCCGAGCTGGTCGCGCAGGGCCTGTCGGTGATCATGGTGTCCTCCGAACTGCCGGAGATCCTCGGCATGTCGGACCGTGTCGTCGTCATGCGCGAAGGCCGCATCGCGGCCGTCCACGACAACAAGGGGCTCGATGCCGAGACGCTGGTAAGAACCGCAGCGGGGATCGCGGCATGAAGAATTTGCGCAAATACCGCGAGATCTGGCTGCTTGCTGCAATAGCCGTGCTGATCGGCCTGATCTCGACCCGCTTCCCGGGTTTCGCCGACCCGGCCAATCTGCGCCAGGTGTTCAACGACACCTCGATCCTGATGATCCTGGCGCTCGGCCAGATGGTGGTGATCCTGACGCGCTCGATCGACCTGTCGATGGCGTCCAACCTCTGCTTCACCGGCATGGTGGTGGCGATGCTCAACGCCGCGCATCCGGCGATCCCGATACCGGCACTGATCGTCATCGCGCTTATCGTCGGACTGGTGCTCGGCGCCATCAACGGCTTGCTGGTGTGGCGGCTGAACATCCCCTCGATCGTGGTGACACTAGGCACGCTCACCATCTATCGCGGCGCGACCTTCGTCGTCTCCGGCGGCGCCTGGGTCAATGCCGACCAGATGAGCCCGGATTTCATCAACTTCCAGCGCGCCGCCTTCCTCGGCCTGCCGGTGCTTTCGTGGATCGCATTGCTGGTCATCGCGCTGTTCTTCGTGGTGATGACGCGCACGCAGATCGGCCGCTCGATCTACGCCATCGGCGTCAACCCGACCGCGTCGGTCTATGCCGGCATCGACGTCGGCCGGACAAAATTCATCGTCTTCTGCATTTCCGGCATGATCGGCGGACTGGCCGGCTATCTGTGGATCTCGCGCTATGTGATCGCATCCGTCGAGGTCGCCAACGGCTATGAGCTCAACATCATCGCCGCCTGCGTCATCGGCGGCATCTCGATCGCCGGCGGCATCGGCTCGGTCGGCGGCGCGGTGCTCGGCGCGCTGTTTCTCGGCATCATCTCCAACGCGCTGCCGGTCATCAACATCTCGCCCTTCTGGCAGATGGCGATATCGGGCAGCGCCATCATCCTGGCGGTGGTGCTGAATGCGCGCGGTGAGCGCCGCCAGGGCCGGATCATCCTCAGAAAGGCGGAAGCGGCATGACCGACGCCCCTCACCCGCGCCACATCCCCGACCGGCTCGACAAGCCGCTCTCGTCCGCGATCTTTTCCTGGGAGGCGCTGCTCGTCGTCATCGCGGTTCTCATCTTCGCGGTCAACAGCTTCGCCTCGCCCTATTTCCTCGACCCGTGGTCGCTGTCGGACCTGACCTTCAACTTCACCGAAAAGGCGCTGATCGCGCTCGCCATGGCGCTGCTGATCATTTCCGGCGAGATCGACCTGTCGGTCGCGGCGATCGTGGCGCTTGCCTCGACGATGATGGGCATGGCCGTGCAGGCCGGCGCCGGAACGCCGCTGCTGGTTGCCATCGGCATCGTTGTCGGGCTCGGCTGCGGCGCCTTCAACGGGCTGCTCGTCACGCGCCTCGGCCTGCCGTCCATCGTCGTCACCATCGGCACGATGAGCCTGTTTCGCGGCATCGCCTTCATCATCCTCGGCGACCAGGCCTACAAGGGCTATCCGGAAAGCTTCGCCTTCTTCGGCCAGGGCTATGTCTGGTGGGTTTTCTCGTTCGAACTGGCGCTGTTCCTCGTCGCCGCGCTCATCTACTGGTTCGTGCTGCATCGCACGAGCTTCGGCCGCCGCGTCTTTGCCATCGGCAACAATCCGGTCGCCTGCCAGTTCTCAGGCGTGCGTGTCGACCGCATCAAGTTCATCCTGTTCTGCCTGACAGGGCTGATGTCCGGCATCGCCTCGGTGCTGATCACCTCGCGGCTCGGCTCGACGAGGCCGTCGATCGCGCAAGGCTATGAGCTGGAAGCGATTACCATGGTGGTGCTGGGCGGCGTCTCGATCCTCGGCGGCGCCGGCAGCATCCTGGGCGTCGTGCTCGCCGCCTTCATCATGGGGCTGGTGACCTTTGGGCTCGGGCTGCTCAACGTGCCCGGCATCGTCATGTCGATCTTCATCGGCCTGCTGCTGATCATCGTCATTGCGCTGCCCATCGTCTGGCGACGCCTGCGCGAGGGACGCTTCGCCTGATGGAAAAATACGCCTTCAAGATGAAGCTCAATCCCGGCATGAAGGCCGAGTACAAGCGCCGCCATGACGAGATCTGGCCGTCGCTGGTGGCGCTTTTGAAGCAGGCCGGTGTCTCCGACTACTCGATCCATCTCGACGAGGAGACCAACATCCTGTTCGGCGTGCTGTGGCGCCGTGACGACCACGGCATGGCCGATCTGCCCAAGCATCCGGTGATGCAGCGCTGGTGGGCGCACATGGCCGACGCCATGGAAACCAGGGCCGACAACGAGCCGGTGGCGGTGCCGCTGGAAACCGTGTTCCATATGGCATGATCGTCGCCGTCATCGATATCGGCAAGACCAACGCCAAAGTGGCGCTGGTCGATCTGGCGACCTTGCGCGAGACGGCTCTGCGCCGCAGCGCCAACGCGCCCCTCACTGGCGGCCCCTACCCGCATCACGACATCGAGCGCCTGTGGACGTTCATCCTCGACAGTCTCGCCGAACTCCACCGCGGGCAGCGCATCGACGCCATCTCGATCACCACCCATGGCGCGACAGCGGTGCTGGTCGACGCCGACGGAGGCCCGGCGCTACCGGTGCTCGACTATGAATTTTCAGGACCAGACGACTTCGCCGAGGACTATGATCTCATCCGTCCGCCCTTTGTCGAGACAGGCACGCCGCGCCTGCCGGCCGGCCTGAACATCGGCGCGCAGCTCTTTTGGCAGCAGAGGCGCTTTCCAGCAGAATTTTCCAAGGCGGCCGCGATCCTGATGTACCCGCAATACTGGGCGCAGCGGCTGACTGGCGTGACTGCCAATGAGGTGACATCACTCGGCTGCCACACCGACCTGTGGAACCCGTGGACGTCCGACTACTCGACGCTGGTGGACAAGATGGGCTGGCGCCGGCTGATGGCGCCGGTGCGGCCGGCGAAGGACCGGCTCGGGCCGATCCTGCCGGCACTCGCTCAGCAGACCGGGCTCGACCCGCAAACGCCGGTGTACTGCGGGCTGCACGATTCCAACGCCTCGCTGCTGCCGCATCTGTTGTCCGATGCGCCGCCCTTCTCCGTTGTCTCGACCGGCACCTGGGTGGTGTCGATGGCCGTCGGCGGCGGCAAGGTCGAACTCGATCCGGCCCGAGACACGCTGGTCAACGTCAACGCGCTCGGCGATCCCGTGCCTTCGGCTCGCTTCATGGGCGGGCGCGAGTTCTCGCTGCTGACCGACGACGGTCAGCCGCAGGACTGGAGCGAGGACGACGTCGCCGCCGTGCTGGCGCGCAGGACGCTGCTTCTGCCCTCGACCCAGCAGGGATCGGGGCCGTTTCCGCACCGCCAGCCGCAATGGCTCAATGCCGACGGAACGAGCGGCGGTGAGCGTTTCGTCACTATCTCCTTCTATCTGGCGCTGATGACCGCGACCTGTCTTAGGC